>JAEEQA010000047.1 GCA_016285085.1 Bacteroidales bacterium | reverse complement strand
GACGGTGCCATGTCCCAGACCCGTGAGCACATCCTTCTGGCCAAGCAGGTCGGTGTTCCGAGAATGGTTGTTTTCATGAACAAGGTTGACATGGTGGATGACCCCGAACTGCTCGACCTCGTTGAAATGGATATCCGCGACCTCCTCAACTTCTACGGTTTCGATGGTGACAACACTCCCGTCATCCGCGGTTCCGCTCTTGGTGGATTGAACGGCGACCCGAAGTGGGTTCCCTCCATCATGGAACTGATGAACGCTGTTGACGAATGGATTCCGCTGCCGCAGCGCGACAAAGATAAAGACTTCTTGATGCCTGTCGAGGACGTCTTCTCCATCACCGGTCGTGGTACCGTTGCTACCGGCCGTATCGAAACGGGTGTCGTCAACACTGGCGATCCGGTTGACATCATCGGTATGGGTGCTGAAAAACTGAAATCCACTGTTACGGGTGTCGAGATGTTCCGCAAGATCCTTGACACGGGTGAAGCTGGTGATAACGTCGGTTTGCTCCTCCGCGGTATCGACAAGGACGAAATCCGCCGTGGTATGGTTATCGCGAAACCCGGTTCCGTTAAGCCCCACAAAGAATTCAAGGCTGAGGTTTACATCCTGAAGAAAGAAGAAGGTGGTCGTCACACTCCTTTCAAAAACAACTACCGCCCGCAGTTCTACTTCCGTACCACTGACGTTACCGGTGAAATTCACCTGCCGGATGGCGTAGAAATGGTTATGCCTGGTGATAACATCACCATCAAGGTCAACCTGCTCTCCGAAATCGCTATCAACCTCAACCTCCGCTTCGCTATCCGCGAAGGTGGTCGTACCGTTGGTGCAGGTCAGGTGACTGAAATTTTGGACTAATCATCTAATCTTTCAATACTTTGAACGGACAAGCTAACCACTTGTCCGTTCTTTTAGGGGAATAGTTTAAGGGCAGAATAGTGGTCTCCAAAACCATTGATGGGAGTTCGAATCTCTCTTCCCCTGCAAAAAAAAAGCAAGCGAATGATTCGCTTGCTTTTTTTTTCAATTCCCTGCGGGAACTGCCATCATCCGCGGCTCCGATAGAATAGCGTACAATCCGTCTCCGGCCGGAAAACCTCGGCAGCGAGACGACGGATCTGCGCCTCTGTCACCGCACGATAGGCTTCGTCGTCATGGGCAAAGTCCTCGGCACGACTAATGCTTTCACTGACAGCCAAAATGGAGGTTCGGCTCGACAGCTTGATTTCATTGTTCAACAGCACCGACTCATTCTTGTTCTTCACCTTTTGCAAGTCGTGTGGCAATTCTGCACCGAACCGGAAGTCACGGTACAGGTACTGATCAATCTGTTCGTTGGCATCGTCTACGTCCACACCCTCGGCGGGACGGCCCACCAGCGCAAAAATACCGGGGCCTGCCGTTCCGCTCACCGTAACTGATATATCCGTAAACAGCTGTTTTTCAAGCACAAATTTCTGGTAGAGATAGGAAGACTGGCCGCTGCTGAAAAGATCGGACATAAGATCGTATGCATAGAAGTCGGGATGAAGGCGCGGGGGCATTTTCCACCCTTTCAGCAGCATCGGATACGGGACATCGCGATCCACCGAAAGCCGCCGGGCTTTCACCTGGACAGGTTCTTCCGGGAATTTCTTCTCTGCACAACCACCCGCAGGGATGTCGCCGAACCACTTCTCCGCCAATTTCACCACTTCATCGAAACGGACGTTGCCACCCACCACCAGCACCGCATTGTCAGGCCGGTAGAACCGATAGAAAAAATCACGCATCACATCCATCGTAACATTTTCAATATGCGAAATCTCCTTCCCTATCGGCATCCATTTATAGGGATATTCCTCAAAAACAAAGTCATTGAACATTCCCCACATATCTCCATAAGGACGGTTGAGCGATGTCTCCTTGAATTCTTCAATCACAACCTGTTTTTGCACGTCCAGACTCTCCTGCTGGAAAGCCAATTCCATCATGCGGTCCGACTCAATCCATAGCGCCGTTTCCAAATTGCTGGAAGGCAAAACTATATAATAATGCGTGTGGTCCTGCGAGGTATAGGCATTGTTATACGCCCCGATCTTCTGCAACGGCGTATCATAATCAGGCACATTTTTGGAACCACAGAACATAAAATGCTCAAAAAGATGCGCAATGCCGGTCTGCTGCGGGTCTTCATCGCGTGAACCGACATTATAAAGCACATTCACTGCAGCCAACGGCGTAGAAAAGTCCTCATGAACAAGAAGCCGGAGACCGTTTTTCAGCTGATATCGGTGGAAAGGAATCATTTTGAGTAGATAAGAAAAAGTTAGTCAAGTGGCTTTGTTACAATGAAAGAGTAATTGCGAGCGATTTTCCCTCGGAAAAGCCACACAATATAGTAATAAACAGCAATGCTTCCAAGAGACACAAGCGAAGCTATCAACTCATTGTTTGTCAAATAATTAATCAGAATAAAAAGAGCAAACATCAGTATAAACGGAAGGAGGAAGCATAGTATCACGGCTTTCATCGCCAGCCTCTCCTGAAGTTCGACATTCACCTTATCGCCCACCGCCAATGGAAGGCGATACACATTTTCCGCCTCCACCTGTTTGTCGCGTGTGTCCAAGGAGGAGCAAAGGTGTCGGGCGTGACAGCCGGCGCAGGCGGAAGACACCGTCATTTTCACCACAACCTTTTCTCCATCAACAGATTGCACAATTCCTTCATGACTGACAACGTCGTTATTCTTTTGCATAATCGGGTCTTTTGTTCAATTCAGCATCAATCAAGGCAGCTGCCTCATAGTTTTCGGTTTCGACGGCCCGGCGGAGCAGTTCCGTCAGTTCATCCACCGTATAGAGCGAAAAATCCGTCACTTCCGAGAGTCTGTCCGTTTCATCATCTTCCTCATCCCCAACAGGTTCCAGCATCACTTCGTCATCAGGGTCAGAAAAGTGACGGTGCGGCTGACCGATGGGGCCCTCCTTGGTGTAGCCGGCAACAGCAAAGATAGAAGAAAGCGTGCAGATGGGCGCCCCCGCTTTCAGCGCAAGCACCACGGCATCGGAAACCCGGGAGTCAAGTTTCAACACTTTCCCGTTTTGGAGCAAATGGATATGAACATAGAAGATGCCGTCGCGGTAATCGTCAATCAGCACCTTTTCAATAAAGCAATCGGTTTTTTCACAAAGTTGAAGCAGCAGGTCGTGCGCGAACGGCCGCTTCATCGCAATGTGGTTCTGTTCAATGACAATCAGACGCCCTTCCGGCAGTCCGATGATGACGGGCAGGAAACGGTCGCCATTTTTCTCTTTCAGTATCAGATTGAAGGCCTCACCCTGTGTCTGCGGGGCAAGGTTGGCGACCTCCAGTTCAATTTCTTCCATAGTCGGTTCCGATTTAGGGTGCAAAAATACAACATTAGTTGGAAAGTTCACAAAGTTCATAAAGTTTATCAACTTCCTACGGCAAGGAATGTGGGAATGTTGTATTTTTGCCGCTCCAAAAACAGAGTATGATTCCTTTTTCCCCACCCCGCATTGACGAAGCCACCGTGGCAGAAGTGACGGCGGCGCTCACCTCCGGCTGGATTACGACCGGCCCGCGTGTCAAGAAACTTGAAGAACAGCTTGCCGCCTACTGCGGCATCCACAACGTACTGTGTGTCAGTTCCAACTCTGCCGGTCTGGAGTTGATGCTCCGCTGGTTCGGTGTCGGAGCGGGCGACGAAGTGATTGTGCCCGCCTACACCTACTGCGCCACGGCCAACGTGGTGGTACACTGCGGTGCCAAGCCGGTGCTGGTGGACGTGGACGACAACTTCTGCATCGACATCGAAGCCGTGCGCCGCGCCATCACGCCCCGCACCAAGGTCATCATGCCGGTCGATCTCGGCGGGCTGCCCTGCGACTACGACGAACTCAATGCCCTCGTTCGGGAACCCTGTGTTACGGCGCAGTTCACGCCCCGCACCGACGAGCAACGTCAACTTGGCCGCATCCTCGTCCTCGCCGATGCCGCCCACTCCATCGGAGCCCAATACAAGGGAAAAGCCGCCGGCAGCCTCACCGACCTCAGCGTCTTCTCGTTCCACGCCGTCAAGAACCTGACCACGGCGGAAGGCGGAGCCATCTGCCTCAACCTGCCGGAACCTTTCGACAACGAACAGCTATACAAACGGTTGCGTGTCATGTCCCTGCACGGACAAAGCAAGGATGCCCTCGCCAAAACCCAAATCGGGGGCTGGCGCTACGACGTCACCGAAGCCGGCTTCAAGTGCAACATGACCGACGTGCTCGCCGCCATCGGCCTCGTGGAACTGCAACGGTATGACACCGAAAATATTCCGAAACGCAAATGGATTTTCGACACCTACTCGGAAGCCTTCGCAAAATACCCTCAGTTCAAAGTTCCCGTTTACGAAACAGCTGACAAGACTTCATCCTATCACCTTTATTTATTGAGAATCAACAATATAATAGAAGAAGAAAGAGATAAAATCATACAAAGAATCTCCGAGCAGGAGGTATCCGTGAACGTGCATTACCTTCCCCTTCCAATGCTAAGTTTCTATAAAAATGAAGGTTACGACATTGGAAACTATCCTGTCACCTACCGCAACTACGCCTGCGAAATCACCCTGCCCGTCTATTACGACCTGACAAAGGAACAGGTGGAGACCGTCATACAAGCCGTCATCAACGCGGTTGTTCAAAAATAAATTTTGGAAAAATTTCCAAATTTCCAATTATTTATAGTACCTTTGTAGCCTCAAATTAGGTTATTATAACATTTTGAAATAGAATATATTACTATGGCAAACAAAGAAAAGTCACCGCAAGATTCCCAGAATCGCAACAAACGGATCAAGGTGGCGCTCCTTTGCATTTCGGCAGTTCTGATATTTGTCATCGGGGCCAACTTCCTGAAAGGCATCAACATCTTCCACAAAAAAACCTACTACTATTGTGTGATGGACAATGCCACCAACATTCAGCAAAATACGGCGGTGATGTTGGCAGGCTACAAAATCGGCCAGGTGCAATCCACCAAACTGATAAGCACCTGCCCCCCGCGCATTTGCGCCACCATCATGCTTTCTGAAAAAGTCGATATCCCCAATGATTCACGGTTTGAAAGCATGTCGCCAGGTCTTCTTAGCAGTCAGGTGCTAAGCCTGGAAATGGGCGTTTCCCGCACCTTCTACCACAACGGCGATACACTGCCTTTCTCGGTGAAAGCCGGTATGCTGGACGGCATCGACGAAATGAAAGGACAGATTTCCAATGTGTTGGCATCCGTTGACACCATCGGAATGGAGTTGAAAGACATTCTCCACAAAGAGGGCGGCGGCGAAGACCTGAAGGGCATTCTTGCCAACGTGGAAGACGCGACCGCGCACCTCAACAACATCCTCGGCCAAAACGAAACCAAGGTCGGCCACCTTGTCACATCCCTCGAACGGTTCGGCAAGACGTTGGACGAGGCATCACCGCAGCTCACCAACATCCTTGATAATTTCGACAAGATCAGCGACACCATCGCCAAAGCCGACATCGCCGCCGTCATCACCAATGCGAACAAGACCATCAAAGAGGTGGAAACCCTTGTCGCTAAAGTCAATAGCGGCGAAGGGACCGTCGGCAACCTCGTCAGCGACGATGCCATCGCCAAGAAAGTGGACGATACCGTCAACAGCCTCAATGAGCTGCTGAAAGACTTGAAAGCGCACCCGAAACGCTACGTCCATTTCTCGCTTTTCGGGAAAAAAGACAAAGCGGACAAGAAGTAAATTGAAAATTGAAAATTGAAAACGGAAAATTGAAAACTAAAAAATAAAAATACCTATGGATAATATTGTAGAAGGAAAGATCATCCAGAAATTGGAAGTGGAAAGCGGCCAGAGCGCCCGCGGTCCTTGGCAGAAACAGAATTTCATCATTGAAACAGTGGATTCCCAATTCCCGAGAAAGGTTTGTATCGGATTGTGGACCAACCAGATACCGATTCTCCAATCCTATCAGATCGGGGACATGATCCGCGCCTACATCAACATTGAGTCACGCGAGTTCAACGGAAGATGGTACACCGACATCCGTGCATGGAAGCTGGAGAACCCCGCACAGGCACCAATGCCGCAGCAGGGGATGCCTTACGGACAGCCGATGGCACAACCCGGAATGGCCTACGCCCAACCGATGCAGCAACCGATGCAACAGCCGCAGTATCAGCAGCCCCAATACCAACAGCCGCAGCAATACCAGCAGCCCCAGCCGGCTCCGCAACCCGCACCGCAACCTACTTTCAACGCCCCCGGCGCCAACCTTCCGGAAGACGGCAGCGACCTCCCGTTCTAACTGAAAAGCCATGCACGGTGTAGCCAACCTTTCCGTGATCCCGATGCGCGCGGAACCGTCCGAAAGAGCCGAGATGGTTTCGCAGCTCCTTTTCGGAGATGCCTATTCAGTCGTGGACGAGAACGACAACTGGCTTAAAATCAGCACTTGCGACTGCAGCTATGAAGGATGGATCAACCGCAAGAACCACAACCCGCTGCACGAAAAGGACGTGGAGGACTATCTCGCCGCGCCCAAATACATCGTCCGCGACTATCTGATGTTCATCAAGACATTTGAAACCAACGTCGCATTCCCCATCTTCATCGGGGCCTCGTTTCCCTATCCAAAGGACGGGATTCTGATTCTGGGGAACTCCATTTTTATGGTGGAAACGCCCAAGGAGGAAGAATTCCAACCGGTCGCCGGCTACTCTGAGAAACAGGTACGGCTGATGCAGTTCGCCGCCCGCTACCTGCAAAGTCCTTATTTGTGGGGCGGCCGCACACCCGCCGGTATCGACTGCTCCGGTTTCACCCAGATGGTCTATAAGAGCATCGGTGTCACCCTACCCCGCGATGCCTCCCAGCAGGTGCTGTGCGGCACAACGGTCGATTTTGTGCAGGAGGCCCGCACCGGCGACCTCGCCTTTTTCCAGAACGACGCAGGCTACATCGTCCACGTCGGGCTTGTCTGCGACCACGGCCGCATCCTCCATTCCAGCGGCCGCGTGCGCATCGACACCCTCGACGACACAGGCATTTATAGCACCGAATACAAAAAATACACCCATAATCTCAG
Organism: Bacteroidales bacterium; assembly: GCA_016285085.1. Classification (GTDB taxonomy): domain Bacteria; phylum Bacteroidota; class Bacteroidia; order Bacteroidales; family WCHB1-69; genus UBA1756. The sequence continues at coordinate 13,712 of JAEEQA010000047.1, read as the reverse complement.
AATTATCAAGCGGTTGATAGACTAATGAATGGTCAAAAAGTACATCTCCGGGCCGTGGAGCCCTCCGACCTTCCCCTCCTCTACGAGTGGGAAAACGACGTGGACAACTGGGAGGTGAGCCACACGATGGAGCCGTACTCCAAGGCACTTTTGGAAAAGTTCATCGAGACCTCGGCACAAGGTTTGTACGGCAACCGACAGCAACGACTGATGGTGGTGGAGAATGGCACGGGCGCAACCGTCGGTGCCGTTGATATTTTCGACTTCGATCCGCAGAACCGGCGGGCGGGTATCGGCATTTTGGTTGACAAAAGACACCGGCAGAACGGATATGGACACGAGGCCGTCGAACTGACGAAAAAATACCTTTTTGAAACGGTCGGGCTCCACCAAATTTACTGCAACATAATGATTAACAATTCATTCAGTCTAAAATTATTCCAAAAAGCAGGTTTTGAGATCTGCGGATTGAAAAAAGAATGGCTGCTGACGAAGGATGGCTGGATGGACGAATATACCTTACAGATAATTAACAGAAAATCAATCCTGTAGAGACGCAAAATTTTGCGTCTCTACACGCCACCTAAAACAAAAGATATGGAAACCACCGGCAGAAAGCGCCCCTCTTGGGACGAGTATTTTATGGAAATCGCCAACGCGGTGAGCAGCCGCGCCACCTGTGACCGCGGGCGAAGCGGATGCGTCATTGTCCGTGACCGCCAGATTCTCGTGACGGGCTACGTCGGTTCGCCGAAGGGGCTGCCCCACTGCGACGAGGTGGGCCACCAGCTAAAGAAGACCATCCACGAGGACGGCAGTGTCACCGAACATTGCGTGCGCACCGTCCACGCCGAGCAGAATGCCATCTGCCAAGCGGCAAAACTAGGTATTTCATTAAACAACAGCACTTTATACTGCCGAATGACCCCGTGCCGTGTCTGCGCCATGCTCATCATCAACTGCGGCATCACACGGGTGGTGTGCGAGAAAAAATACCACGCAGGTGCCGAATCGGAAGAAATGTTCCGAAAAGCAGGGGTTCAATTGGAGTTCTTCTCGGAGGAAATCCTTGAATACGGGCACTAATTCCCTGATTCCCAATTTATAAAAAAAGTTATAAACATCGGGCGAATTCCGCTTGGATGATAGTATCTTTGCATCGTTACAAAAGTTAATATTGACACAATATTAAAAGAAGGACTAAAATCCTAAGACGGCGTATTACGAACAAACAAACGCCTATCATCATACTTTATCGTAATAAAAAACGTCGTCTTTCTACATATATAAAATACTAAATTTTAGCAAACTTTTAAACGATGGATGAAGCGCTACTGCACTATTTCTGGAGAAACAGGATCTTTGCCACAGTGCCTTTGAGAACGACCGACGGACGAGAGCTGCGGATTCTGCGCAGAGGGAATCCGCACCAGGACGCCGGGCCGGACTTCAAGCAGGCACTGATCAAGGTGGACGGCCTCACATGGGCAGGCGATGTGGAAATCCACGTCCGTGCCTCCGACTGGATGCGGCACGGGCACCAGAACGACGAGAAGTATGGCAGCATCGTCCTGCACGTGGTGTACGAGGAGGATGTCGGGCTAAGCCTCCCCTGCCCCACTCTGGAGCTGAAGCCGTACATCCCTCCGGAGGTGATTGCGGAGTACGAAAAGCTGTCGCGCAGTATGGAGTTGCTGCCGTGCCGGTCATTCCTGCCTTCAGTGACACCGATCCAGTTCACGGAATTGCTGTCGCGGCTGGCAGCCGAACGGTATGAACGGCGGGAACAGGAGGTTTTCGGCACCCTCCGCAATTGTTACGACAGCTGGCACGAAGCTGTTTTCCGACACTTTGTCCTGAATTTCGGATTCCGTACCAACGCCACGGCTTTCGAGCTGCTGTCCCGTAGCCTGCCCTACAAGTACGTGCTGAAGCACAAGGACTCGCGGCTGCAGGTCTATGCGCTGGTGTTCGGGCAGGCCGGAATGTTGGAGGCCGAACGGACGGGCGAACTGGAGAACGATACCTACTACCGAATGCTACAAGACGAGTACCGATACCTGCGGTATAAGTATGGGCTATCATCCATCCCGGTGAAGACGTGGAACCTGCTGCGTCTGCGGCCCCAGAACTTCCCGTGCGTGCGGCTGGCACAGCTCAGCGAATGTCTCTACCGCATTCCAGACCTGATGGAGCAGATTCTTCATTGTGGAAAGGTGGAGTCTCTGGCACACATCTCCGGATTTACGCCCAACGAGTATTGGGAAACGCACCGACACTTCGGACGGAGCAGTCCACCGCACTCCTGCCAGATTGGAGAACAAACGGTCAACCTACTGGTCATCAACACCGTGGTACCTATTCGCCTCGCTCACGCCTCATTCAACGGCGATAGTACAATGAAGGAGGATGTCTTCTCGCTGTTGGAGGAAGTTGGCTTCGAGAACAACGTCATCACCCGACAGTATGTGAAAGCCGGTTTCCCTAATGGGAGCGCCCTCCACTCGCAGGGTATCCTCGAATTGCATAGACAATACTGTCTCCCGAAACAGTGTCTGCGCTGCGACATCGGCTGCCTGATTTTGAAACGGAAAAATTCCGAAAAGCAACAGTTTACCGCGTCTTGAACCCTGAGAAAACGCAATTACACTTTTCATCCTATTGAAAATCCATGGACATCCCACATGGTATGATTCATAATAAGCAACCATAAATCAGAGGAAGTAGCCTCTGGAACTTTGAAGACAATTTTAAAAGATGCTGGTGTTATTAAATAACAAATAATGGAAAAGAGAGTTGCAAAAGCACACGTCGAATGTAACAAACAAGGATGGTTTTCGGTTCACACGGAGGAGGAGTTCCCTTCGGCTTTTTTGGTGAGGGTTGCAGTGCAGAAGAGGCCATGAAAGATTTCCTCAACGTATTTGAAGCTATGCGAGAGGAATATTTTCAAAATACCCGGGAAAACATAGATGCCGAATTCGAGTTTGTCTATGATGCCTCCGCATTTTTGCAAAAATACAAAGGCTTGCTAACACTTTCAGGCCTTTCACGAATGACCGGAATCAACAAGTCACAATTGTCACAATATGTCTGTGGCAGACGGCATCCTTCACCCAAAACCGGAGAAAAAATAAAACATTCGGCCAAACTGTTTGCACTGGAACTCGCCACCGCGATGGAATGACCGTTGCATCCTGCACATATACAGCCAACAAATCCCCAAAATGGTTCGCGCCAGCGAACCCAAATGCGAAAGTAGTGAGCAGAATCAAGAATGGTGAGCGCAGCGAACCAAATTTATTGTATCTTTGCCGCTCCTTTTTAATGTTTAACCAAAATTCAAAATCATTATGAAAATCAATTCTGAAATTCGGGCGGCAGCCCGCGAGGAATTACACGAAAACTGGACAAATCCCGTCCTCGCCACCTTAATCTATTTCGCCATCTCCGGCATCGTGAGTGCTATCCCCGTTGTCGGCGGACTGGTCAATCTGCTCGTCGTCATACCGATTTCTTTCGGTTTCTCCATCGCATTCCTTTTGTTCATCAGAGGGGATAAAGACAATGTCATTGAAAATATGTTCGGTGAACTCAAAAACTACGGACGTGCGTTGGGCGTGCCGCTCCTCACTGCCGTGTTCACTTTCCTTTGGACATTACTGTTCATCATTCCCGGAATCATCAAGGGCTACTCCTACGCGATGACCAACTTCATTGCCAAAGACCATCCGGAACTCGGCGCAAACGACTGCATCGAAGAGAGCATGAAGATGATGGACGGTCACAAGTGGGATCTCTTCCTTCTGGATCTCAGCTTCATCGGCTGGGCCCTGCTTTGCATCCTCACCCTTGGTATCGGTTTCCTTTGGCTGCAACCCTATATAATGACCTCCCACGCCATCTTCTACAAGGAACTCAAAGCCGAACTATATCCTGAGACAGAAGATGCTGATGCTACCGTTATCGGTGGAAACAACGGAACGGAATTTTCAGCCGAATTTGAAAACTAAGACCTAGAAAACAATAAGGTAGGAGGGAGACGGTTTGCCACGCACAAGCCTCCACCTTATAACGCCAACCTTTCCCTACGGATTTCCACATCCTCTATTGTATTGACCTTCTCTTTACAATAGGGGATTTTTAGTTTGATATAATTATCGGTGAATCCGAACATCTCACCGCCTTTCTTCTCCGCCTCCCACAAAACAGGACGCACATCCCCGACGTGCTGGTGGTAAAACTCCGTTTTCTTTTGTTCCGACAAGGCAATCAAGCGGTTGGTGCGATCCTTCTTCACTTGCGGCGGCACCTGACCGTCCATATCCGCAGCGATGGTGCCAGGGCGACGGGAGTAAGTAAACACGTGCAAATAACTGATGGGCAATGATTCCAGGAACGCAAGTCCCTCCGCGAACTCTTCCTCCGTTTCGGTCGGGAAGCCGGCGATGACATCGAGGGCAATGCAGGCATGCGGCATCACCTCCTTGACCTTCAGTACCTTGCTGGCGAAAAAATCACGTTGGTAACGGCGACGCATAAGTCCCAAGATACGGTCGTTGGGCGACTGCAACGGGATATGGAAGTGGGGCATCAGCACATTCGACTGCGCCGCCAAAGCAATGATTTCGTCGGTAAGCAGGTTCGGCTCGATGGAGGAGATGCGGATGCGAGTGTCGAAGCCGCGCCGTTCGATCGCAGCCAAAAGCTGGTAAAAGTCCGTGCCGCTCTTCCGTCCGAAGTCACCGAGGTTGACCCCCGTGAGATTGATTTCCTTGATACCGAGGTGGCAGATCCTTTCTATCTGTGCCACAACGTTTTCAATGGTGTCACTGCGGCTGTCGCCCCGTGCCTTCCACACGGTGCAGTAGGTGCAGTGGTAGTCGCAACCGTCCTGGATTTTGAGGAAGGAGCGGGTGCGGTCGTTGGACGAAAACGAGGTGAAAAACGCCGGTTTTTCCGGCAGCGTCTCCCCCTGAAGGTACGGCACCACTGACATCTTGTCCTCATTGCCGAAGGTGGCGACCACGCCCGGCCACTGCAGGATTTCCTGTGCACGCAGGGCGGCATAGCATCCAACCACCACAATCTTGGCATCGGGGCACTCGCGGTGCAGGTGCGCCACGAGGTTGCGGGCTTTCTTCTCCGCCACCGCCGTCACCGCGCAGCTGTTCACGATCAGGTACGCCGGATTGTCGCTGCGGACAAAGCCCGCCTCCGTCAGCCGCCGGGCGATTTCCGACGACTCACTGAAGTTCAGCTTACAACCAAGTGTCTGAATATCAAATGTTTTTATCTCAACCATCACCTATTGCAGCACAATCTTCCGATTGATTTTTTTCCCGTCAACAAGCGTTACAACAAAGACATACGTACCTTTGGCATAATCTTTTACAGAAATAGCATTTTGCATATCCAGTGCTATTTCAGCGACTTTCCTTCCCGTCAGATCGTAGATAGCGGCCTCTTGGACAAGCACGGGATCAAAGGAGGTTTCCACATTCAGCACCTCACTGGCGGGATTGGGGAAAACAGAGAGTTTCATTGCCTCATATTCGGCGGTGGAGAGCGTGTCGCCCGGACGCAAGTACTTGAAGGTAAGGCTGTCGCCACTCACCATCACATCATAAATCCGGATACCGCTGACATAGCCGTCGGAAAGGAAGGGCTTTGGGTTTGTGGCGTAATAGAACTCCGTACGTCCTTGAGCCTGCGTAAAATGCGCCTTGTTGACCTGGCCGTTTTCCGTGAGTGTCCCATTGGGACGGTAAACATAGATTTCATCCAAAACATCCTCACCGTTCCAGCTGGCATTGCCTCTGCCGTCAAATTCAGCATTGATACGGTAAACCAACAGGCCCGTCCCAGGAAGGGAGTTCTCAAAGTGGCTCGTTTTCTTGCGGTATTCCAACACAAAATACTCCATATCATTTTCAGATTCAATCCGGTAACAAATCCTGTCCGGCGTTTCGGAGCTGACCGGGAAAAGGGTGTAGCTCCCCGATTCGGTGATTTCCGGAATCTCATCAATCCAGCCGCCATACCGGTATTTCATGTAGGCTCCGGAATGTTGCGGGGTGCTTCCATTCTGCGCCATCAAATCCCACGACCCCACCGGCGCGAAACCAACAGAATCGCTGTAATGGTAGAGGTCGGGAGCGCCCAATGTGTGGAACATCTCGTGACAAAGCACGGAAACCGTGAAATAGGACGAATTATCACTGAGCTGGAAGTTGAAATTCCAGACCCGTTTCCCGTTGATGAACACCTCATCGGTATACAGGCACCACATGTGCGGCCACAACAGGTCCGACCAGTCCTCCACACCGCCCTTCACGACAAAACAGATATTGTCCACCACATCGTCATTGTCATGGTCAATATTCAGATCTTCAGGTATATACTCCCGAACAAAGTCAATTGCATTGGTCACCAGCGTCATCTCCCGTTCCGTGCGGGGGTAAATCCCGTTGTCAGGGTCATCCTCTCCGTAGCCATCGGGGTTGTCTTCCGACAGCTTGCAGTAATAATCCCGCGGGTGGCTGTCCTGATACGAGAGCACGGTCGTCCCTGAGGGGGTCGGCAGCAGGTGCGACTCCACCTCCAACTGGTTGTAGGAGGCTGCTTTATAGTAGCTTTTCAGCGAAAGTTCCTCAGGTGCATTGAACATATTGTAAAGGGCGACAGGACTTTGCCCAAACTCATCGTCATCGGCGAAACGGATGAAGACCACAAGGTTGTGGAGTTCGCCGTGATTGTCGCGGACAACGGGATCCGACCGTCGGGCAACGTTGGTCATGGCGGCGCGGCGAGCCTGCCACTCGGCGGCAGAAATCCGAACGCCCGGCACCAGTCCGACACTGCGCGGGGAGACCTTTCCCGCCACGAACAGACTTGGCACAACCTTCCCGTTTTCCTTCACCGCATAAACATAGTAGCCCGTCTGCGGGTTCTTCACGATGGTAAAGCCGTCGGCATCATGAAGGTAGTGGTAGTATTCATCCCCTGTGATCAAGCAGGCAAGCGTGTCGCCATTCGGCTGCTTAAGGGTATAAGGAAGGTTTGAAAAATAGGCGGCAGACAACGGCAACACCATCATCCACAATAAGATAAAAGAAAAAAAGATTTTTTTCATCCGATAGAATTTTGGGCTGCAAAGGTACAACAAAGTTTTTCAAGTTCATCAAGCGTGGTCGTTTATCACATTGAATATATCCGGTTTAAATGGGGAAATTTTTAAGCGTAGGAGAAAACATCATCCACAAAAAAAGTGTATATTTGCAACCTTTTTATAACAAGCCAAAAAATCACTTTTTATGAAAAAATTATTCCTTCTCCTTCTGACCTTTTTTGTGGTTGCAGGAGGTTACGCCCAACGAAACGGGGCTGCTGAAGTAAATTATCCTTCTGATTTACAAAAAATTGCAACCATCAAGTCCAAAGGAAGGATTTTGTTGATCAAGCCGGAACACCAAGTGCCGGCGGCACAGTTTTTCGGAAGCTATGCCAAAGAGCTGGGACTTTCCTCCGCAGAGGACATGGTTTTGCGCGACGAAACCGTCTCTCGCGGCACAAACAGGACCTACCGCTACGGGCAGACGTACCGCGGCGTTCCGATTGAGGGCGCAACGATGATCCTCCACGAAAAGGACGGCGTGGTAACCTACGCCAATGGTATGATTATCAAGGATTTTTACCGTCCATTCACCCCTATCGTGCAGCGTGAGGAGGCCATTGTCACCGCCATCCTCAACACCCGTGCCACGAAATATGCATGGGAGAACGAGAGCATGGAGCAGGATTTGAAAATGGTCCGCAACGACGAGAAAGCGACCTACTACCCCACCCCGCGCCTTGTCTTCTTCGACCCGGAATTCACCTCCGACGCCCGCAACTACCGCCTCGCCTACGAGGTGAACGTTTTCGCCATCGAGCCGCTTGAAAGCATCACCTACTACATTGATGCCACCACCGGCGAGGTGCTGAAGAGCGTAAAAAAAAATCAAAACATTAATGTAGAGGTCCAAGCGCAGACCCGCTACAACGGCGTCCAGACCATCACGGTTGACTCGGTAAGTCCCACGCAGTTTGTCCTCCGCGAGAACTCCCGCGGCCTCGGCAACGGAATCTACACCCGTTCTCTCAACAACAGCGGTTCCATGATCGACATCAATACCAACCAAGCCACCGACGTGGTGGAAACCGACAACTTCTTCGATACCGACAACGTGGCCAACGCCGCCCATTTCGGAGCCGAGAACACCTACGATTTCTACTACGAAAAGTTCGGCAGAAACAGCATCGACAACCAAGGCATGCGGCTGTTGAGCTACGTCCACCTCGGACAGAACGTGGAAAACGCGATGTGGTCGAACGGCGCGATGTTTTACGGCGACGGCACCGGCGGTTACCAGTTCACCTTCCTTTCCGTCTGCGGCCACGAAATCACCCACGGCCTTACGGAGAACACCGCCAACCTTTACTACGAGTATGAATCTGGTGCTTTGAACGAAGCTTTCAGTGACATGTTCGGCGCCTCCATTGCCTACTACGCCTCCGACACCTTGAAGTGGACCATCGGCGACGAACTCGGCTCCGCCTTCCGAGACATGTCGAACCCCAAGGCGTACCAGAACGCCGACACCTACCATGGCCAATACTGGGTGACGGGCAGCGACGACAACGGCGGTGTGCACAGCAACAGCGGCCCCGCCAACTACTGGTTCTATCTGCTTTGCGAAGGCGGCGAGGGCACCAATGACAAAGGTTCCTACTACAACGTCACCCCCATCGGCATCGACAAAGCCGACAGCATTGCCTTCTACACACTTACCGAGAATCTCACGGAAACCTCGGATTACCATGAGACTTACGAGCTTTCGCTCATCGTGGCCGCCGAACTCTACGGCGAATGTTCCCCTGAGCAGCTCACAGTCGCGGAAGCATGGTGGGCCATCGGCATTGGCTACAACTACTCCGACACCACCATTTACGTCACCGACATCCTCTCCCCCGCCACCGACTGCGCCCTCGGCAGCGAAGAAGCCGTCACACTGGGACTGCTGTACAACTCCTGCTCACAGCCGTTAGCCGCCGGCACCAACATTGAAATCCATGTTGTTTTAGACAATACCACCGAAATCACGGAAACCTATGTTGTCCCCGAAGAAATCGCTTCCGGCGAACCGTTTGAGGTTACATTGGGACAAACCCTCGACGTATCTGCACCGGGACAGCACAACCTCAAGGTTTTCGTCCGTCCCAGCTTCTCCGAAATCTACACCGACAGCATCATCAACTACAACTTCACCAATCTGGTTTACCAGAACACGGACGTCCATGTGGTGGACATTGTATCCCCTGTCTCCGCCTGCTTCCTTTCGGCTGAAACACCCATCACGGCACGCTTCACCTTCGATGTCTGCGACAGCATCGCCGCCGGCGACTCCGTGAGAGTGGGCTACCGCATCGACACCGACACCATCTACGAATACATCGTACTCGACCGCACGGTCACCCAGGAAGACACACTGGAATACACCTTCGCCACACTCGCCGACTTCTCACAGAACTACCGCACTACCCTCCGTGTTTACGCCCTCAACCCGGGCGACCTGGACGACAGCGACAACGCCAAAACCCAAATCGTCTTCAATCCCAAGCCGCTGAACCTGATTGAAACCGTCACCTTCAACGAGACAGATATGAAGGAGTACTTCTTCACTGAAAAAGGAGATTATGCCACCATCACCACCACCAGCTCGCTGAGCGGTTACACCGGCGGAAAACTCGTGAACATGAGCGGTGGAAACGCCATGGAGTACTATAACGACATTGAATTCCCCACAAACCTGGCAGACTGGTGGAACTACAACCGGAAAATGGACTCCCGCATCACCTTCTGTGCCGACGCCACCGACTACGCCGAACTGGGCATCCTGTTCGACCTGAAACAGACCTCCGGCAACGACATCTACCAGCAGATGCTGGGCAGCTACATTCCCGGCGGAATGAGCCTGCTGCGTTCAAGCATGATGCGTGTCCTCGTGGACGGGCAGCAAGTGAGCCAGGACTACATTCCCTCCACTTCCAGCAGCGACCCGTTCCAGCGCAGAGGGGTCAACCTGTGCAGCTTCATCGGCGGGAAACACACCATCACCTTCGAAGCCAAGTGCTTTGCCGGCGACCTCTACACCTTCACCCTTGACCATGTTTACCTCGACAACATCTCGCTCGTGGAAAACAACGGCATCAGCCACTACTCGGAAATAGCGCCCGACATCGCCGTCTATCCGAATCCCGCCTCCGACCATGTCACCATTCTGTTCGAAAACCTTGAAACCGCCGCAGAATACCAACTCTTCGACCTTTTCGGGAGAAATCTCATGAACGGGAAAATCGTGGAAGAAGAGACAAGCATTAATATCAGCTCCTTAGCCAACGGCATCTATCTTCTGAAAGTGGTAGAAGGGAACAAGACCGTCGGCACTGCCAAAATCATTAAAAACTGATTCCATGGCCCTGCGCATTGATTTGGAGGAGGTACTGAAAGCCAAGTCGCCGAAATGGTACAGGCGACTTCCCAAGTTTGTCATCCGATGGCTGAAAAAAACAATCCATCAGGATGACATGAACGACTTTCTGCTGTACCACAGCGACGACGCACCGCTGGATTTCGCCAACAATGTGGTAAAGATGCTGGGGGCACACTTGGAAGTGACCAACGAGGAAAAAGTCCCGAAAACAGGGCGCTACATCATCGTTTCCAACCACCCGCTCGGCGGCTTGGACGGGTTGTGCCACATCAGCCTCCTTTCGCGCTACCGTACCGACATCAAACTGCCCGTCAATGACTTGCTGATGAATGTGAAGCCGATGCACGGCATCTTCATCCCCATCAACAAGCATGGAAGCCTTGACCGCCATGCGGTGCAGGAGTTGAACGACACCTTTGCCTCCGACGACATCATCGTCTATTTCCCGGCGGGACTCTGCTCCCGGAAACAGAAAGGAGGTGTCATCCGTGACCTGGAATGGAAACCCACCATCGTCACCAAGGCGAAACAGTACCAGCGCGACATCATCCCCGCCTATTTTGAAGGGAAGAACAGCGATTTCTTCTACAATCTCGCCCGTTTCAGGAAAAAAATCGGAATCAAGTTCAACATCGAAATGCTCTACCTTGTGGACGAGATGTACCGACAAAAAGGCAATACTCTGACTGTAACATTTGGAGAACCAATATCATACAAAACCTTCACCGACGAGAAGAGCAATTCAGAGTGGGCTTCGTGGCTGAAGGAGCAAACCTATTCCCTGAAAGGATAACGGTATGGAAAACATCATCGAACCTATTGACCGGAAGATACTTGAAGCGGAACTGACCCCGGAACGCTTTCTTCGGAAAACCAATGCCGCCGACAACGACATCTATATGATCGACGCCCACAATGCGCCCAATGTGATGCTGGAGATCGGGCGGTTGCGTGAAATCACTTTCCGGGCAGCGGGCGGCGGAACCGGTAAGTCCGTTGACATCGACGAGTTCGACACCTGCGAAGTCCCGTTCAAGCAGCTGATTGTTTGGAACGACACGGACAAAGAGATTATCAGCTCATACCGTTTCATCCTCGGACGGGAGGTCCCGTTGGACGAGAACGGCTACCCCCACACCCCCTGCTCGGAACTGTTCCGGTTCTCCCCGACCTTCATCGAGAACCAATGGCAGAAAACCATCGAGTTGGGACGCAGTTTTGTGCAGCCCAAGTACCAAGCCACTAACGACTCTCGGCTCGGGCTCTTTTCCCTTGACAACATGTGGGACGGACTCGGCACCCTCGTCGTCGACTACCCTGACCAGGAGTATTTCTTTGGGAAAATGACGATGTACAATAGCTACAGTCGCGTGGCCCGCAACATGATCCTCAACTTCCTTGAAAAACACTTCAAAGGAGATCCAAAGCTCATCGCGCCCTTCATCCCGACACAGAAATCGGAAAAGCCCCTGAAAGAAATGTTTACGGGAAGCACTCTTGCAGAAGATTTTAAGATATTGAACCAGAATATTTTGGATATCAAAACGACCATTCCGCCGCTCATCAAGGCCTATATGTCGCTCTCTTCCACAATGCAGTATTTCGGTGCCTCCGCCAACGAGGAGTTCGGGGAGGTGGAAGAAATCGCAATCCTTTTGACCATCAAGGATATTTACGAGAAAAAAATCAGCCGTCACATTAACACATACCAAAAAAGAAAGTGAACATCTCCTCTGCCATCTACCTGCAAAGCGTCGTTGACTGGCGCAAGTGCCCCACGGGGCGGTTTCCGGAGTACGCCTTCATCGGACGTTCCAACGTCGGGAAATCGTCACTCATCAATATGCTGACCCGCCACAACGGATTGGCAAAAACCTCATCGAAACCCGGCAAGACACAGACCATCAACCATTTTCTCATCAACAGCAACTGGTATCTCGTGGATCTGCCCGGCTATGGCTACGCCAGCATTTCCAAGACCATGCGCGAAAAATGGACGGCGATGATTGACCACTACCTTGCCCTCCGCCCCAACCTCCAGCTGGTCTTCGTCCTCATCGACGCCCGCCTCGACCCGCAGAAAAACGACCTGGAATTCATCAACCGGCTCGGTGAGAACGGCATCCCCTTCGCCATCATCTTCACCAAAACCGACAAGGTTTCCAAGCTGAAAGTATCGCAGAATGTGGCAAAATTCAAGGAGAAAATGCTGGAAACGTGGGAGGAGCTTCCCCCCTTCTTCCTCTCCTCCGCCGAAAAAGGCGACGGCCGCGACGAAATCCTCAACTACATCGAGGGCCTCAACGGGCAGTTCGACCCCAACACACTCCCATAACTTCTTGAAATAAAAACCACCATTCAACGTTTTATCATCTCCGAAACCAATCAAAACACAATATGAAAAAACTGCTTTTTATCTGTATCACGCTGACGATCTGTGCATTTTCTTGTCACACAAGCAAAGAAGCCTCATCAGCGGCCAACAACGAGACGCCGCTTTATGAGACCCAATGGATGCTAACCGATATCAACTGCGAGGCCGTTGGGGATTCACCGGCAAAACCGTTTATCCAGTTCACTTCCGACGGCAACGTGTCGGGCAAACTCGGTTGCAACGACTTCTTCGGCAGCTGCTTCGTCAAAAAAGACAAAATAAGCATAGAATACAAAGGATCCACAAAAAAACTGTGCAACGACATGACGGTGGAACGCGCCTTTGCCTCCGCCCTCAAGAAAGAAATCAACAACTACGTCATTGTGGGCGACGTGCTGATTCTCCGCGCCAAGGATCAGGAAGTGCTCCGTTTCAAAGCAGCTCCCAAAACCGAATAGCCATGACAAGGGAAGAAATCATCCGACAGAGCATTTTGGAGGACGTAGGTGACGGCGACCACTCCTCCCTCTCCTGCATTGACAAAAGCCATCAGGGCTCAATGCAACTTCTTGTAAAAGAAGACGGTATTATCGCCGGCATTGAGGTGGCAAAGGAAGTCTTGTCCATCATCGACCCCGAAATCAAAATGGAGCAGCTGCTGCACGACGGCGACTTCGTCCACAAAGGCGACATCGCCTTCATTCTCACCGGCTCGGTGCAGAGCATGCTGACCGCCGAGCGCACCGTGCTCAACTTCATGCAGCGGATGAGCGGCATCGCCACGGAGACCAACCGCTATGTGA
>JAEEQA010000046.1 GCA_016285085.1 Bacteroidales bacterium | reverse complement strand
TTTGCCGAAGCCGCCGAGAAGTACTCCGATGATCCCTCGGCCCGCGACATGGTCAATCCGCAGAACGGTCGTTTGCACTATGGCAACAAGGGTGACCTTGGCTACTTCACTGTCTTTGACCTGATCTATCCCTTTGAAACCGCAGCCTATAATACTCCAATCGGCGAAATTTCCATGCCGGTGCGCACCCGCTTCGGCTACCACCTCGTCTATGTCACTGACCGGATCGATGCGGTCAAGGAAATCACCATTGCCCAAATTTTTGTGGCAGATACACTGGCAAGACTTGGTAAACAGTCGGAAGCCACGGCCAAGAAACTGAGAGAGATACAGAATGCATTGGCTGCAGGGACATCGTTTGGGGATGTCGTGAAGCAGTTCTCTGAGGATAAGAACGTGGACGATGGCGGTATGCAGGAACCGTTCGCCCCCAACCGCCGTCAGGGTGACTTTGTAAAAGCCGTTCTTTCTCTCCAACCCGAACAGATTTCCCAGCCGATTGCTTCGCAGAATGGTTGGCATATCGTGCAATTGGTTGAAGCCAAGTCGGTTTCCTTAGACGATGACGCGATGTACACGCTCCGTAACCGTATCTCCCGGGACGACCGTTCGCACAAGAGCAAGGATTCCTTCATCGCCCGTCTGAAGAAAGAATACAATTACAATGAATCGGGACGTGCCAAGGCAATGAAGCTTTTCCTCAAAAACATGCCTCCGGAATTTTTCCAATCGAAAGATTTGAAATTGCAGAAAATCAGTGGAATCGAGAAAATGAAGCCCATGTGTACCTACGCCGATCAGGAGATTTCCGTACAGGACTTCGCCAAATATTTTGATCGCTTCAAGGGGGCTCGTCTCCAGCCCAACGAGTTCGCCGGATTCCTTGACGAGCGCTTTGACAGCTATGCGCAGGAAAAGATGGTGCGCTATGAACAGGGACGTTTGGAGGAGAAATATCCGGAATTCCAGGCGTTGGTGAAGGAGTTCCACGACGGGATGGTTCTGTACGAAATCAACACCAAGAAGGTGTGGGCAGAAGCCACCACCGATACAGTAGGACTGGAAAAATTCTATCAGGAGAACAAGGAGAAATACATCGACCCTGTCACGGCGGAACCCAGCCCGCTCAATGATATCCGCGCCATCGTCATCACCGACTATCAGGAGTATCTTGATCAGAAGTGGATCGCCGAACTGAGGAAGAAATACAATCCCACCATCAACCAAAAAGTTTTCGATGCTCTCTTAAAGAAATAGTGGTGAGGAAGTTGCTCTTTCTAACGGTGCTTTTCAGTTTTCTGTTCTCCTCTTGTCAACAGAAGAAGGATCGGGTGGTGGCACAGGTTTACAGCCATAAACTCTATGCTTCCGAAGTGCAGAAGCAGCTTCCCAGCGGTATGCCCACAGACGACAGTCTCGCTTTCGCAACCCGTTTCATCGACAGTTGGATTTCCGATCAGTTGCTGTTGGCGGAGGCGGAGAAAGCGCTTTCGATGCGGGACAAGCAGTTCCAGAAGGAGATGTCGGAATACCGCAACTCCTTGATCCGCAGCAAATATATGGAAAAAATCACGGCGGACACCAATTCGTTTTATGTGACAGACGAGGAAGTTCGCGCCACCATTGCCCAGGCCCGTACCAACTTCGTGAATGAAAAGGAAATTGTGCGCCTCAATTATGTGAAGGTTTCGGCCAAGTCGCCTGTTAAGGAAAAAGTGAAGGAAATTCTCTTTGACGAGGAGAAACGGCTTCTTGAAAAGGAAAAACTCACGGAACTTTGCGCCGACAGTATCGAATACTTTGTGGATGACGACACATGGCTTTTCTGGGACGACATCCAGTTGGAGGTGGATATTGACCTCCAAATTTCTGCCGGGACATTCAACCAGCCCCAGTATATTGAAAAAACGAGCGGGGAATCTTGCTATCTTATTGTAATCCTCGATTATAAATCAGAACAGACGGGTGCCGACTCCCGCGACTATTTTGAGAGCGTGCGCACGATGCTTATCCAAAAGAAAAAAAACGAATACATCAACCAAAAATTGGACGAACTTTACCTGAAAGCCGAGAAGGCCGGTAAAATCGCCAGATAAAGCTATATAGCCATGACCATTTCCGTTACAGCATTTTATATCATCCTTGTCATTTCCTACATTGGTTTCAATATAGGGCTTTGGGGAATTTTTGAAAAAGCCGGAGAAAAGGGCTGGAAGTCACTGATTCCCGTTTATCGCGACTTTGTTTGGCTGCGGGTTCTTTCCCGTCCCAAATGGTGGATGATTCTCATTGTTCTGCCTGTCAGCAATGTGTTTATGGGATATATGATGGTTTGGAAGACCATCCGGTTGTTCGGAAAAACAAGTTATATCCCGTTGGTGTTCGGCACCTTCTTCAACTGTATCTACCTCCCGTATCTCGGGTATTCGAAGAGGGAGAAATACATGCGGTTGGAGGATCTGCCGAAGTTCAAGAAAAGTTCCCTTCGTGAGTGGGGCGATGCCATCATTTTCGCTGTCTGTGCGGCTTTCCTGTTCCGCACGTTTCTGGTCGAGCTCTACGCCATCCCGACCTCTTCGATGGAAAGCACCCTGATGGTCGGTGACTACTTGGCGGTCAGCAAGGTGCGGTTCGGCGCACGCATTCCCGAAACCACCCTGGCCATTCCGTTTATGCACCACACGCTGCTCGGTACCGAAAAAGTGCCGTCGTATGTGGACTGGCTGCAACTGCCGTATATGCGCTTTCCGGCATTGAGCCCTGTAAAGAACAACGATCCCATCGTATTCAACTATCCCGACGGTGACACGGTGGCGATTGAACGGCAAAGCGAAAGCTACTATGCCATCGTCCGCGAGTTTGAAGCGATGCTCAACCCCGATGCCACCATCGAGGAGAAGTACATGGTGGCGGCCCGCTATCCGGCCGAAATGGTGGCGCACCTCCAAAGCAAATATGGTTCAGGAGCTTACTATCCTGGAAAGGGACGGGAGGCCGTCGCGAAAGAATACACGGTGAAGGCACGTCCCGTGGACAAGCGTGAAAACTATGTAAAACGCTGTGTCGGTTTGCCGGGCGATAAGTTGCAAATTATTAATGGGCAGCTCTATATCAACGGAAAGGTTGCGAAGAACCCCGAAAACATGCAGTTCCGTTATGTGGTCAAGGATGGAATTCCGAAATCGAAGATGAAAAAGATGGATATCAATGAAGAGGATATCTACCGTGACTATGAAGGCTACAACTATTGCCTCAATACGAAGCAGGTCAAGGAATTGCAAGCCATGGGAAAGGAAATCATACCTCAGTTTGAAGGCGAGGAGTACAATGCCACCATTTTCCCGCACGATCCGCGATACAAATGGAACAAGGACAACTTCGGACCGATTGTCATCCCGCAAAAGGGCGTTACCGTTGCGCTCAATGACTCCACTATTGTGCTCTATGATAAAATCATCCGTAATTATGAACTGAATACGCTGGAGCAGAAGGACGGCAAGATTTATATCAACGGGAAGGAAGCCACCGAGTACACCTTCCAGATGGACTACTACTTTATGATGGGTGACAACCGCCATAATTCAGCAGATTCACGTTACTGGGGCTTCGTTCCAGAAGACCATATTGTGGGCAAACCTGTCACAGTATGGCTGTCTCTTGACAAATTCAAAGACTGGGGCGACGGGAAAATACGCTGGAAAAAGATGTTCCGAAAAATCAAATAATTTATATTTTACATATAATCAATTAATTATAAAGGAAATCATATTTTTCTGAAAAATTTTTTCAGAAAGGGATTTCTATTGAAATTTTTTCTATTTTTGCCGCGATATTTAACAATCTATTCACCCCATTAATAAAATATAGGAGGAACGCTATCGAGTAAACATCTATCTTTTTGATTTATTGACCAAAAGAAAGGAGAGCCTTATGAAAAAGATAGCGTTAACAGACAATGAGCTAATAGCTCGGTATGTGGCTGGTGATGAATCTGCTTTAAAGACTTTAATTACACGTCACGAGAAAAAGGTGTTTTCGTACATTATGCTTTCGGTGAAGAACCGTGAGTTGGCGGAAGACATTTTTCAGGATACTTTCATCAAGGTCATCAATACCTTGCGTTCCGGTAATTACAAGGAGGAGGGCAAGTTCGTACAATGGGTGATGCGGATAGCCAATAATTTGAAGATTGACTATTTCCGGAAGATGCAGCGGATGCCTGCCTTTGAGGGTAACGGCGATTTTGACATCTTCGACGTGATATATGGAAGCGACCCTTCCGTTGAGCAAAAGATGATTACCGAGCAGATTTACGAGGAGTTGCGCGTGCTTATCACCCTGCTCCCCGACGAGCAACGTGAGGTGCTGGAGATGCGCATCTACAACGACATCAGTTTCAAGGATATCGCAGAAATCACGGGTGTGAGCATCAACACGGCGCTTGGTCGGATGCGCTATGCCTTGATCAATCTCCGCAAAATCATCAAGGAGAAGAACGTGGTGGTCTGCTAAAAATGGATGTGCCTTTATTCGTAGAGACGTGCCATGGCGCGTCTCTACAAATTTTACCCAATATTTTTTTGGTATAACAATAATATTCTGACGATAACATCGTTACATATAGGTAATTTGTGAACCAAACAATTTGCCTATGGAACAAAGTTCTACCCTTTTAAAGGGGAAGAAGCCCCTCAACCGCTTGATGCCTCGCAGGCACATCATTGAAAACCTTCTGAATTATTCAAAGTCATTGAGTATCATTCGTCTGCCACTTGGAGAAACGATGATAGTCTGTAACAATTAAAAAAGCGCATCTCTTAAAGATGCGCTTTTTGTTTTATTTCAGTGATTTTTTTACCTCTTTCACGATTTTAAAAAGGGCGTTGTAGTCGAGGCGGTAGCGGGTGTCGGTATGTGAAAAGAGGGAGATGAACTCCACGTTCTTGATTTTTTCGAACAGGGTGGAGATGTTGATCTGGTTCAGGTAAAGCCCGTGGATGATGGCCTCTTGCGTGACCCGCTGGATGGCAATTTTATAACCTTTTTCATCGGTGACGATGCCGCTTTTGTTGAGGAAGGACGCGCCCGCCTCGAACTGCGGTTTGATCAGGAGCACGCACTGCCCGTCCTCTTTGAGAAATGGGGCAAAGTAGGGGATGATGTAGCTGAGGGAGATGAAGGAAACATCGGAAACGATGAGGTCGTACCTGCGTCCTCCGACCTCCTCCGGCGTGAGTTCTCGGAAGTCGCGGTTCTCGATGGACTGCACCTGCGGGAGGGTTTGCAGCGAGGGATGCAGCTGTCCGTTGCCGACATCGACGGCGGTGACGAAAGCGGCCCCGTGCTTCAGGGCACAGTCGGTGAAGCCGCCGGTGGAACTGCCCACATCAAGGACGCTTTTCCCGGTGAAGTCGAGGCCGAAGTCTGCGATGGCCTTCTCCAATTTGAGGCCGCCGCGGCTCACATATTTGTTGAAAATGTCGATGACTTCGATGGCGGCATCCTCCGCCACCTCCTTTGAGGGCTTGTCCACGATCTTGCCGTTCACGGCGACGGTTTTCTGGACGATGGCGTCCTGCGCCCGCTCGCGGGAGGTGAAAAATTCGCGTTCCACCAATAGCTTATCCAGTCGTTTCATAGGTGTTTTATGTTTTCCCCTATAGGAATGGGATGATTTTCAACAATTACCGTATCACCGTCACCGTGCCGTGCAGTTCCCGCGTCACCACGCCGACCAGTGTGTAGAGCCGCACATAGCAGACGTAATAATAGGTGCCGTCGGACGAAGGCTGATGCGAGTACATATCTGTGCCGTCCCAATGGATGTCGGGGTCAGTGGCTCTGAAAACAAGCCGACCCCAGCGGTTATAGATGTAGAAATCAACACCTTCCACGTTGTCGTAAGGGAACGGTATCAGTTCGTCGTTGTAACCGTCGCCGTTCGGGGTGATGATGTTGGGCAGACGGTAGGGCGAGCAGGCATCCACATCAAAGCAGACCTCTTCCGTCGGGGCGGCATGGTTGCCCGCCGTATCGGACGACGAGAGGGCGAAACAGCCGGTGATGTACGGCAGATTTTCCAAACGGTAGGTGCAAGATGACGGATAGCAGTCGTCGTCCAGCTCGAAAGAGTCGATGACGACGGACGGCGCGTCGTAGTTCTGGCGGTAATGGATGTAGTACCGGTAAACATCGTAATGGGCGGAATCGTTGGAGAAGCGCCACTCGAAATCCACGTTCTCGCAGTCGGTGGTGACGTTGACGGCAGGCACTTCCGGCGGGGTGATGTCGGCGGGTGCGGCGCAGCGTATCTCCGAACGGTTGCGGAACACGCCGATGGTATCGGGGGCGAAGTAACTTCCCCGCGCTTCCACATAGTAGCAGTAGGTTTGGCCGTTTTCAAGATTTTCGTCCAAGTAGGGAGATGCCGTTGCGACGCCCACGGAATCAAACTGGTGCAAATCACCATTTTGCCGGTAGATGACGTATTCAGTGTTGGTCCACGGCACGGTTTCGGTCCATGCGAGGCGCAGGGAGCGGTCGAGCGGGGTGATTTCCAGCCGCACCGACGAGGCCGCGTCCGAAGGTCCGACCTCCACCATCTCGCCGTTCACACCGGCGTAAAGTTCGATTTTGTATTTGTAGGCCAACGCATCGGTGTTCAGGCCGTTGTCGTCAAACGAGGTGTCATTCAAAGAATAAAGGGTTTGGATTTGGGTGTAGCTGCTGTTGCCCTCGGCGCGATAGAGGCGGTACTCGTATTCCGGCCCGGGGTACTGGAGCGTGTCGAGTTCGGTGGGACGGAGCCACCGCACAAGAATCCGCCCCGCTTCCGTATCGGTGGCGTCCACGTCCACATGGGTGAGGCGCGGCACGTCGTTGTGGAGCACAGCGCACACCTCGTCCGACACGTAGCTTTCGGCACCGTCGGCGAAGTAGGCCACCACGCGGTAGCAGTACTCGTTGCCGTGGTTCAGGGGCAGCACGGAGCCGTCGTCCACGAACAGGGTGTCGTTGTGGCTCGGCAGCGTGCCGATGAGCCGGTAGCCGGCGGAGGCGGGCAGTCCCGTCTCGCAGTGGTCGGGTTCAAAGTCGCTGCTGCCGCTGCGCCGATAGATACGGTAGCCCTTGACGTTGGTGCAGGTGTGGGGTGACCAGGCCACCTCGATGGTGTTGCCCACGGGTGTGGCGGAGAGGATGTCGGGCTTGGGCGCTACCACGGTGATATTCACGGTCTTATAGGCCGTAAGGTTGACTTGCGGTCCGTTGTCTGTCACTTTGAAGAGGACGCTGTAGGCGGCGCGGCGCACGTGCCCGCAGTTGGTCTGCCACCAGAAATGACCCGTGACAGGCGGCGGCCCGGAGGCGGTGGCGAAGGTGGCGTGGCTGTTGGCGAGGTTGAACACGCCGCCTGTGGCGGTCAGGCCCACGGAGGTGGAGTTGGGGTCGTCGCCGACCACGTCAAAAACCAGTTCGGTGCCGGCCACCACGCAGGTGTCGTCAATGGTGGTGATGGTGGGCGGCTGGTTCTGGCAGCTGAGGATGGTGATCTGCATGTCGCGCACCACGGAGCCGATGCAGACGCCGTTGCGCCACTCGCGGATGAGGATGGCGATGTTGTACTCGCCTTGCTGCACGGGCGAATCCCAGATGAGGTCGCCGGTGACGGGGTCGATGGTGATGGAGTTGGAGGCGGCGGGCAGCGCATAGCCGGGGATCTCCTCGCCGTCGTAACCGCGGCAGGTGATGAGGCTGTAGCTGAGGCTGTCGCCGTCAGCATCGAAAGCACCGGGGTTATGGTAGTAGGTGTAGCCGAGGCAGCCGTTGTCTATAGGCGGGTTCAGGAGCTGCGGAGAAGAGTTCGCCCCGATGAACGGATTGATTGTCAATATGGTCTCAAGAAAAAACGGCACGTTCACCGAGTTGGGGATATTGACGATGCCGTTGTTTCGGTTGGGGTCCTCCAGCGTAATGTGAAAGGTGCCGGTGGAAGGGAAGGTATGCTCAGCCACATAGACATTGCGAGTGATGTCGTTCTCCATGTTGATGCGCCACACGCGGTCCACCGTGGAGTAGGTGCCGTCGCCCCACTCTATGTCGAGTTGCGGGCGGTCGGCGGCGCTGGGGGTATAGGTGTAGGTGAGAATGGTGAAGCGGTAGGTGAGGCCGCTGACGTATTCATACGTGATCTCCCCCGCGCGCTGGTGCGTGGCAAACAGTCCGAGACTGCATAAGAAAAGGGAGATGAGGATGATGAATCGGCGCATACCTATCCTAAATTAAGGGCTGCAAAAGTACGAGTTTTTTGGGAATTATGTTGTACCTTTGCCGCCCTTGTACGATTTTCATACAATATTTATAATATGAAGAAATTCACCGTTTTTACCATCATCCTCCTTTTAACCGTCATCACCATGAATGCACAGAAAGTGGAAAAACCTGCGAACAACCCCCTCGTGGAGACGTGGAACACCCCGTTCCAGACACCGCCGTTCGAAAAAATCAAAACCGAGCACTACCTGCCGGCCTTCGGTTACGCACTCGCCGTGGCCGAGGACGAATTGTACCGCATCAAGGCCGTGAAGATGAAGCCCACCTTCGAAAACACCATCGAAGCCCTCGACCGTTCGGGCAAACTGCTTGGCGACATCTCCGGCATCTTCTTCAACCTGCTGGAAGCCAATACTTCTCCTGAAATGCAGAAGATCGCCCAGGAGATTTCCCCTGCACTCACCGACTTCAGCAACCGCATGCACCTCGACCCCGCCCTGTTCCGCCGTGTGGAAGCCGTCTATAAGGAACATGGTACACTCACGCCCGAACAGCAGATGCTCCTTGAGAAGACCTACAAGTCGTTCGTGCGGGCCGGAGCCAACCTTTCCGACGCCGACAAGGAAAAATACCGCGAGTATTCCATGCGGCTGTCCACCCTCTCCCTGAAATTCGGGGAGAATGTGCTCAACGCCGTCAACGCCTACACCAAGGTCGTCACCGACAAGCAGCAACTGTCGGGTATTCCCGAATCGGCATTGGCCGTGGCCCGCGAGAAAGCCAAGGCCAAAGGGCAGGACGGCTGGCTGTTCGACCTGTCGATGCCATCCTACCTCGCCGTGCTTACTTACGCCGACAACCGTGAGCTTCGGAAAGAAATGTACATGCACTACAACACCCGCGCCTTCGGCGGAGAGTTCGACAACCAGGGCGTCATCAAGGAAATTCTGACGCTGCGCGACTCCATCGCCAAGTTGCTCGGCTACAGCGATTATGCCGCCTATGTGCTGGAGGAACGGATGGCTGAAAACGAAAAGAACGTCTATGACCTTGAGAACCGCCTTTTGAAGCATGCGCTTCCCGTGGCCAAGAAGGAGATGAAGGACCTTCAGTCCTTTGCCGCCACCTTGGGCTTCAACGAACCTATCCAGCGCTGGGACTTCGCCTACTACTCCGAGAAATACAAAACCTCGCTCTTCAGCGTGAACGACGAGGTGCTGAAACCCTACTTCAAGCTGGAGAATGTCATCGACGGTGTGTTCGGCCTCGCCACCGACCTGTTCGGTCTGACCTTCGTGCCGAACGACAAGATTCAGGTCTATCATCCCGACGTGAAGGTGTACGAGGTCTATCGCGGCAAGCAGTTCATGGCGGTGCTGTACCTCGACTTCCACCCGCGCGACAGCAAGCGCGGCGGGGCGTGGATGACCGCCTTCCGCGAGCAGTCGAAGGACAAGGACGGCAACGACATCCGTCCGTTGGTCTCGCTGGTGATGAACTTCACCCCGAGCACTGCCGACGCGCCGTCGCTGCTCACCTTCGACGAGGTGCGTACCTTCATGCACGAGTTCGGCCACTCCCTCCACGGCATGCTGTCGGAGGTGACCTACAACAGCCTGTCGGGAACGAGCGTGCCCCGCGACTTCGTGGAGCTGCCGTCGCAACTGTTGGAAAATTGGTCGGTGGAGAGCGAGTACCTCAACAAGTTCGCTTTCCATTATCAGACGGGCGAGCCGATCCCTGCGGAACTGATTCAGAAAATCAAGGATTTCGACAACTTCCACGCGGCCTACGCTTGCGTCCGTCAGGTGTCGTTCGGACTGTTGGACATGATGTGGCACACCACCGCGCCCGACAAGATCAAAGATATTGTAACGTGTGAGCGGAAGGCCATCGCCAAGACGGAGCTGATGCCCGTGGTGGAGGGTGCCTGCATGAGCACGGCCTTCTCGCACATTTTCGCGGGCGGTTATGCCGCTGGCTATTACGGCTACAAATGGGCGGAGGTGCTGGACGCGGACGCCTATTCGCTGTTCCAGGAGAAAGGGATTTACAACAAGGAAGTTGCCGACTCGTACGTGAAGAACATTCTGTCGAAGGGCGGCACGGAGAAGGCGATGGACCTGTATGTGAGGTTCCGCGGGCGCAAGCCGAAAATCGATGCATTGCTCAAGCGGAGCGGGCTCGTGAAATAGGGCAGGGGAGCTGTTGAAAAAAATATTTTCACCAACTGGAGATTGTGAATAAAAATTTTGTATTTTTGCCGCCCAAAAATCCGATTATTATCTTGCTGTTAGAAAGATAAAAAAGAGTTTAGAAATCGAAGCGTATGGGTGAAGATGCGCTTCAAAAAGAAAAAATTAAAAATGAACACATTAAGCTACAAAACGATTTCGGCCAACGAAAAAATCGTGAAGAAGGAATGGGTGGTCATCGACGCAGAAAACGCCGTCGTGGGCCGTCTTTCCACCGTCATCGCCCGCATTCTCCGCGGCAAGACGAAAACTTACTATTCTCCTCATTTCGACTGTGGTGACAATGTCATCGTGATCAATGCCGAGAAGATCCGTTTCACCGGCAATAAGATGACCGACAAGGTTTACGTCCACCACACCGGCTATCCGGGAGGTCAGCGCTTCTGCACTCCGAGAGAGATGCTGAAGAAGCACCCCATCCGTGTCATTGAGCACGCGGTGAGAGGCATGCTCCCGAAGACCAAACTCGGTGATGAGCTGTATCGTCATCTTTACGTGTACGAAGGTCCCAACCATCCGCACGAAGGTCAGCAACCCAAATTAATCAACATCAACGAAATCAAATAGGAGTTATGGAAGTTACAAATACAATCGGAAGAAGAAAAACCGCAGTTGCCCGTATCTACATGAAGAAAGGCAGCGGTCAGATTACCATCAACAAGCGTGACTATAAGGATTACTTCCCGTTGGGAACCCTCCAGTATGTGGTCACCCAGCCCCTCCAGATCGCCGAATTGGAAGGCCAGTATGACATCAAGGTCAACTTGGACGGCGGTGGTATGACAGGTCAGGCCGAGGCTCTTCGTCTCGGCATCTCCAGAGCCATCGTGGAACTCTATCCCGACCTTCGCCCCGCGCTGAAGTCAAAGGGCCTTCTCAGACGTGACCCCCGTATGGTCGAGCGTAAGAAACCCGGTCAGCCGAAAGCCCGTAAGAGATTCCAGTTCAGCAAGCGTTAGTATCGCACAATATTATTTTATTATAGTTTAGTATCGAAATTGCCGAGACCCCGCTTCGGCGAGCTACCCGGTGATTGATTTTAAGAACGTAAACAAATTAAAAAAACATGTCAAGAGTATCTTTTGAACAATTATTGGACGCCGGTTGCCACTTCGGGCACCTGAGAAGAAAATGGAACCCCCAGATGGCACAGTACATCTTCATGGAGAAGAACGGCATCCACATCATCGACCTTCACAAGACGGTTGAAAAAATCGACGAAGCCTGCGCAGCAGCCAAACAAATCGCGAAATCGGGCCGCAAGATCCTGTTCGTCGCCACCAAGAAACAGGCGAAGGATACCGTGGCCGAACTCGTAAAGGCCGTTGGTATGCCGTACGTGACCGAACGTTGGCCCGGCGGTATGCTTACCAACTTCACCACCATCCGCAAGGCCGTCAAGAAAATGAGCGACATCGACCGCATGATGGCAAGCGAAGACTTCCTGAAGAGCATCTCCAAGAGAGAGAAACTTCAGATCGAGCGTGAGCGCGCCAAACTGGAAAAGACCCTCGGTTCCATTTCCGACCTTTCCCGTCTGCCCGCCGCCGTTTTCATCGTTGATATCCTGAAGGAACACATCGCAGTGGCCGAGGCACACCGCCTCAACATCCCCACCTTCGCCATCGTCGACACCAACTCCAACCCGAATCTCGTTGACTTCCCCATCCCCGCCAACGACGACGCTTCCAAATCCATTTCTGTCATTGTCAAGGCTGTGTGCGACGCCGTCGCCGAAGGTCTCGAAGAGAGAAAGATGGACAAGGACAACGCCACCGAGGACGAAGCCGAGGAAAGCGCTGAATACAGCAATGTCAGCGACGACGAGGAAGAGGAAGCCGGCAACGGCCGCACCAAGGAAGGTGTCCGCAAAGTGAAGGATGTCACCGGAGAAGAGGGCGAGGAGGGTCGCCGCAAACGCCCCACCATCAAGAGAGGCCCCGCCAAAACCGCTGACGCCAAGAGAAATTAATGTCTAACCCTTTGAAAATCGTAAGAAAATGGAAGTTAAAATAACTGCAGCTCAGGTTAATGAACTGAGAAAAGCTACCGGTATCGGTATGATGGATTGCAAGAACGCTTTGGTGGAAGCCGAAGGCGATTTCAACAAAGCCATTGACATCCTCCGCAAGAAGGGTCAGAAAGTGGCCGCCAAGCGCGCCGACCGCACCGCCGACCAAGGCCGCGTCATCGCCAAGGTGAACGCCGACCACACCAAGGGTTACATCCTCGTGCTCAGCTGCGAAACCGACTTCGTCGGCAAGAACGCCGAATTTGTCGAGCTCAGCGAGAAACTGATCGACACCGCCATCGCTCAGAACGTCGCCACCCGCGACGAACTGCTTGCCCTCACCATTGACGGCAGAAGCGTTGCTGACCTCATCCTCGACATGACCGGAAAGACCGGCGAGAAGATTGAACTCCCCGCCTACAATGTCATTGAGGCTGCACACGTCTCCGCTTACAACCACCTCGGCAACCGTCTCGGATGCATCGCCGGCTTCAACCTCCCCAATGTGGAAGAAACCGCTCACGAAGTGGCTCTCCAGATCGCTTCGATGAACCCGATGGCTCTCAGCGCTGACAGCATTCCGGAAGAAGTGAAGCAGCACGAGCTCTCCGTCATCATTGAAAAGACCAAGACGGACGAGATCGCCAAGGCCGTTGAGAATGCCATCCGCAAAGCTGGTATCAACCCCGCCCATGTTGACTCCGATGACCACATCGAAAGCAATATGAAGAAGGGCTGGATCACTCCCGAGCAGGCACAGCAGGCTCGCGACATCAAAGTGTCCGCCACCGCCGAAGCTACTGCCAACCTCGACAAGCAGGCCAAGAAGATTGAAATGATCTCCCAGGGCCGTTTGCAGAAGTACTACAAGGAAAACACCCTGCTCGCCCAGGAATACTACGGCGACAGCAAGATGACCGTTGATGAACTGATGAAGAAAGCCAACAAGGATCTCACCTGCACCGGCTTCTTCCGCCTCCAACTCGGCGCCTAATCGGTTTGTCAAGACATCAATAAAAAAAGCGGTAACAATGTTGCCGCTTTTTTTGTTGCTTGATAAAATCCGAAAATCAATATCGTACTTTTAGGAGCCGCATTTGGAGTAGCCGCAGTTGGAGCAGCAGAGGCATCCCTCCTTGTACTCCATCGTGTTCTCCTGGCCGCACTTCGGGCACACCACGCCCTTGGCTTTGGTGCCGTCCTTGATGAACTTCTTGAGGGCGCGGATCACGCCGTTCTTCCAGGAGTTGATGCTCTCTTCCTTGAAGTTAAGGCCGCCGATGATGTCGCACACGTTCTCGATGGGGAGGCCGTGTCGGAGCATGGCGGAGATCATCTTGGCATAGTTCCAGAACTCGGGGTTGAAGCAGCGGTTGAGGCCGCTGATGGTGACCGGGAATCCGTCGCAGTCTTTGTACTGGAAGTCGTACGACTTGGTGCCGTCCTGATGGCGGTTCTTGATGATGATGCCCTGCGTCACGCTCTTGGGCATCGGCATGCGCTCCTCGTCGCTCTTGCCGGTGAAGATCTCGTACGGGGTGCCGTCGGCGCGGAGACCGACGAGCGCCACCCACGCTTCGTTGTTGTTACGGAAACGGATGACGTCGGCTTTCAGTTCACGCGGGCGTTTCATGTTGGCCGCCGGTTTTTCCTCCTCTTTCGGTTTCTCGCTGATGCCGACGAGGACGCCGTCGCGGGAGCCGTCGCGATAGACGGTCATGCCCTTGCAGCCGCACTCCCATGCTCTTTGGTAGAGCTGTCCGACCGTTGCTTCGGTAGTGTCTTTCGGCAGGTTGATGGTGACGGAGATGGAGTGATCGACCCATTTTTGGATCATTCCCTGCATTTCCACCTTTTTGAGGTAGTCGGTGTCGTTGGCCATTGCCTTGTAGTAGGGCGACTTGGCCACGATTTCGTTGATTTCCGCCTCGGGCAGGTTGCTGAAGGTGGTCGTGTCGTAACCGTTGACCTCGGCCCATTTGAGGAATTTCTGGTGGAAGACGAAGAACTCCTCGAAGAGGTCGCCGTTCACGTCGCGGGTGGTGGGACGGTCGGACTTGATGTCGTTGGGGTTGATTTTTCTTCTGCGCTTATAGACCACGTTGAAGGCGGGTTCGATGCCGGAGGTGGTCTGGGTGCAGATGCTCACGCTGCCGGTGGGGGCGATGGTGAGCAGGGCGATGTTGCGGCGGCCATAGCGGGTCATACGGTCGTACAGTTTCTCATCAGCCTTTTTGATGCGCTGGATGAACGGGTTGCGGGCCTCCTTGACGCTGCTGTAAACCGGGAATGCACCACGCTCTTTCGCCATGGTGACGGAAGAACCGTAAGCGGCGAGGGCGAGTTGCTTGTGGATTTCGGTGGAGAAGGCGTTGCTTTCGTCGGTGCCGTAGCAGATACCGAGGGCGGCGAGCATGTCGCCTTCGGCGGTGATGCCGAGGCCGGTGCGGCGGCCCTTCAGCGACTGACTTCTGATCTTCTGCCACAGTTCGCGTTCCACGCGCTTGAGTTCCTCCGGTTCCGGGTCGCTCTCAATCTTGTGGAGGATCTGGTCCACCTTTTCCAGCTCAAGGTCGATGATGTCGTCCATGAGGCGCTGGGCGTTCTGGACGTGCTGTTTGAACAACGGCATATTAAAGGTTGCTTTGTCCGTGAATGGGTTATCAACGTAGCTGTACAGGTTAATGGCTATCAGACGGCAGCTGTCGTACGGGCAAAGCGGAATTTCGCCGCAGGGGTTGGTGGACACGGTGAGGAAGCCGTCGTCGGCGTAGCAGTCGGGAACGGCTTCGCGGTGGATGGTGTCCCAGAAGAGGACGCCGGGTTCCGCCGACTTCCATGCGTTATAGACAATCTTGGTCCACAGTTTGCCTGCGTCTATTTGTTGAACAACTTTAGGATTCTTGGAATTGATCGGGTATTGCTGGGTGTAGGGTGTGCCGTTTTTGACACACTCCATGAATTCGTCGTCGATTTTGACGGAGACGTTGGCGCCGGTGATTTTGCCCTCGGTCATCTTGGCGTCGATGAATTTCTCGGCGTCGGGGTGTTTGATGGAGACGGTGAGCATGAGGGCGCCGCGGCGGCCGTCCTGAGCCACCTCGCGGGTGGAGTTGGAGTAGCGTTCCATGAAGGGAACGAGGCCGGTGGAAGTGAGGGCGCAGTTCTGCACGCCGCTGCCGGACGGGCGGATGGAAGAAAGGTCGTGGCCCACGCCGCCGCGCCGTTTCATCAACTGCACCTGTTCCTCGTCCATCTGCATGATGCCGCCGTAGGAGTCGGCGTTGTCACCGTTGCCGATGACAAAGCAGTTGGAGAGGGAGACCACCTGGTAGCGGTTGCCGATGCCGGCCATGGGGCTGCCCTGCGGAATGATGTAGCGGAAGTCGCGGAGGAGTTCGAAGATCTGGTCCTCGCTCATCGGGTTGGGGTAGTGGCGTTCGATGCGGGCGAACTCGCGGGCGAGGCGGCGGTGCATGTCGTCGGGCGTGCGCTCCACCAGCTTGCCTTCCTTGTTCTTGAGTGCGTACTTGTCGATCCAGACGCTGGCCGCCAACTCGTCGCCATGAAAATAAGCAGTGACGTCAGGGAAGATTTCTGTCTTCTCGTATGTCGGTGCATTCTCGTCCATCTCAGGGATGTCGGATTGAAAAACGGGTGCGGGAATCGGGTCTTTTTCTGTCATGGTTTCCATTTGTTGATTTCGTGCCGCCAACAGCGAGGATTGGGGGTCTTTCAGTTCCGTCTCCATTGTCGGTTCGTTTTCAAAAAGGGTGTACTCATTTTTCATACAAGTCGCATTTTACGTTAAACAGCCAGATGGATTTTCCAGCTGATTTTCAGATGTTTATAAAATAATGATTGGGCTTTGAAAGCGATTACAAAAGTATTTTTTTTGCCCCGAATGGCAATGAATTTTTCCCGTTTCTTATCAACAAATTTCCGTTGAAATTTTTACAAATTGACTTATAGGAGATTACAAATTTTGCGGAAAAAATTTCAGTAAAACGGGAAGTTATTAACATTTTTTGGCATAAAATAAACAAGAAACGACACCGTCGCAAATGCGGGGCGTCGTTTCCCTATGGAGATGTTCTGCAGGTATAAAAGGGATACCTTAAATTATATAATCAGAGTGTCTTCTTCAAGAAATCCACCATGATTTCCACCGGACGATACGGACATGCTGCGAAATTATGGTCGTAATAATCAAGCAGATAGTATTCGCTGGAGGGCCAAATCTGATGGAAACGTTCCCCGTAGGTGTAGGGGACGAGGATATCGCCGGTGCCATGGATGACGCAGGCGTTGCCTTTATACTTGGCGGACGTTTCGTAGATGGGCAGTCGGGAGGCCGTACTCAGGTAGCGGCCGCCTACTTCCAGACCGTTCCACAGCACGATGCTTTCAGGCGGGTCGAGAGGGTCATAGGTTGTGCCGAACAGGTTGCCCCGGATGGCATCCTCGCGCAGCACACCCGCCGGCGCCAGCAGCACCACCGACTTGATCTTATCGGGATGGTTGCCCGCCGCCATCGCTGCCACCACCCCGCCCTGCGAGTGCCCGACAACAGCAACATCCTGTACAAAAGGAAGCTTGCTTACATACGCCAAAACACTGTCCAGATCCGCCATTTCGTTCGGAATCGTCATATCCTTGAACGCACCGTCGCTTTCGCCGTGCCCGTTGAAGTCGAACAGCAGCGTGGCGATGCCGTCAGCCTGCAGCCGTTCGGCCGCCATCTTCAGGACAAAGAAATCCTTGTCGGCATTGAAACCGTGGCACAGGATGGCCAAGTCGCACTTTTCGCCGGGCTTCAATGCGGGCTTCCGCAGCACCGCCGACAATTTGCCGCGGTTCCCTTCCAACGTCAGCTTCTCCGTGGTGCCGCAATGGGCCAGCGGCTGTTCGAAAAGTTCCCACAGCTTTTTCTCAATCTTATAAGATAAAACCGTACTCACCAGCACTTTGCCATCGGGTCCGATAAGATAGACGGAGGGAATCCATTTGATGCCGTATGCCGCGGCCACTTTCGAGTCCTTCATCCGTTTCATCTCGCTGACCTGCTCGTAGGGGATTCCCATCTTTTCGATGCAATTCGTCCATTTTTCCTTGTCGGTATCAAAAGAAACGCCGATAAACTCCACCCCTTTCGAATGAAAATGATTATAAAGGCGGATGATTTCCGGCGCGTCCTTGCGGCAGTCGGGACACCAGGATGCCCAAAAATCGACCACTACATACTTTCCTTTCGAAAAATCACTGAATTTCACCATTTTGCCATCGGGTGTTGCTAATTGAAAATCGGGTGCCGGCGTACCCGGCTTCAGCAAATCAACGGCATACTTATCGTCAAAATCAGTCTGGGCCGTCGCCTCCATCATCATCAGTGAGGAAAGGCACAGGAGGAAAAGGGCGAGGATTTTTTTCATGCTACCAAAATTAATGATCTTATAAAATGATAATTCTCAAATAATTATATAAAACAAGATGATGTAAAATCAACTCGCAAAGGTATAAAAAATGATGGTGGAAACCATCCCCACAAATAATTACTCCCCCTATTTTGTTCACCAAATGATGGTATTGATGCAAGGCTGCGGGCCGATGTACTTTTGCACGCTTAATTTTCTGAAAGATGAAAAACAAAATTGCGTGCCTCCTTTTCGTACTGACAATCCTCTTTTTGAGTCCTTTAGCAGCGCAATTCACCATCGGTCCCACCCCCGACAATTCGACCGTGGCCGACAGCGTGAAGCCGAAAAGCCGCCTCACCATCGGCGGATACGGCGAGGCCGTTTACAAGTACAACTTTTATAGCGACAACATGTTCCGCTACTCCCACGCAGAGAAGTACGCCGATGCCAAAGGGCACGGCCGCGTGGACCTTCCGCACGCCGTCTTCATGATGAGCTACGATTTCGGCAGGGGTTGGACTTTTAATACGGAGATTGAGTTCGAGCACGGCGGTACGGAGTCGGCGGTGGAGGTGGAGGCCGAAGAGACCGGCGAGTTCGAGAAAGAGATTGAACGAGGCGGCGAGGTGGCTCTCGAACAGTTCTGGCTCCAGAAGTCTTTTTTGGATTCCAAAATCAACATCCGTCTCGGGCACATCATCGTGCCGGTCGGCGGCACCAACAACGCCCACCTGCCGAGCGAGTTCTTCGGCGTTTACCGTCCCGAAGGCGAGAACACCATCATCCCCTGCACGTGGCACGAGACCGGCATCGAACTGTGGGGCCGCATCAAAGGGTGGCGCTACGACGTAATGGTCATCCCCGCCCTCAACTCCAACATGTTCAACGCTTCCGGCTGGGTCCACGACGGTTCCGCCTCCCCATACGAATTCAAGGTGGCCAACAAACTCGCCGCCGCCGCCCGCATCGACAACTACAGCGTGAAAGGACTGCACATCGGCATCAGCGGCTATGTGGGCAACTGCTTCAACAACGACATCGTCACCGACGGCAAATCCTCAAAATATGCCAAAGTGAAAGGGACGGTGGCCATCGGTTCACTCGATTTCAGCTACAAATACGGCGGCTTCTTGATGCGGGGCAGCGGCCTCTACGGCCATCTTTCGGACGCGGGCCTTATCTCCACCTACAACGCCTCGCAGGTCAACAGTTCGCAGTCGCCCTACCCCCACACGCTGGTCGGGAAGTCGGCTTGGACAGCAGGCATCGAGGCGGGCTACGACATCTTTCACCACCTGAAAAGCACCTCCAAGGCGGCGGGCCAGAAGTTCTTCCTGTTCGTGCGGTACGAGTACTACGATTCCTACGTACCCGTCGCCGACGCGACCCCCTACTCTTGGAGCGAGCGGCACTGTGTGAGCGGCGGCATCAACTACCGGCCCGTCCCCGAAATCACCCTCAAGGCAGAAGGCGGCATCCGGCTGCTGCATTCGCAATACAACCAAGAACCGTGGTTCGCCATCGGCGCCACGTGGGCAGCGTTTTTCAAAACGGAAAAAGGAAAAAGGAAAATTGAAAATTGAAATGTAGAGACGTGGTGTACCGCGTCTCAAAAGAAAGTGATGTACCGCGTCTCAAAACACGACCACAACGATTAAACGATTAAACAATAAACAATATGAAAAACAACATTTTATTTTTTGCAGCAATCTTCATGATGATGGGTGTGATGACATCCTGTCACAAAGATGATCCGGTGATGACCGCCGATGAAACCCAGAAGGCCATTTTGGAGCAGTATGTGAACCACACCATTGCGCCCACCTATTCCAATTTGGCCAACAATGCGGAGCAGTTGGTCACCGACTTACAGACGTTGCGTGCCGACCGCACCCAAGGGAACTTGAACCGCACCTGCGAGACATTCCTCACCGCACGGGCATGGTGGGAACGCAGCGAAGCCTTCCTGTTCGGTGCCGCCTCCGACTTCGGTATCGACCCGCACATCGACTCGTGGCCGTTGGACGTGGACGCTTTCAACACCATGATGAGCAACACCGCCCAGATTCAGGCGATGGATGCGGAAGACGGCGACGAATATGCCGGTGAAAAACTCGGCAACTCCCTGCTCGGCTTTCATGGAATTGAGTACATCCTTTTCAGCAACGGCGCACCCAAGAGCGTCAGCGAAATCACTGATTTGCAACTCATTTACGCCATTGCGGTGGCCGGAGACCTCCGCAACCGCTGCTACCAGTTGGAAGTGAGCTGGATTGGCAACGCCGCTCCCAAGTCACACCGTGACAAAGTGGAGGATTTGGAACTCAACACCACTGTCAACGGCGGCGACTTCAGCTACGGCGACAACCTCAAGAAGTCGGGCACTATCGGCAGCACCTACCCCAGCACCGCCAGCGGACTGATGGCCATCATCGACGGCTGCAAAACCATCGCCGACGAGGTGGGCACCTCCAAAATCGGCAAGCCCTACAACGGCGAGGACCCGAACTACATCGAATCGCCCTACAGCCACAAATCCATCGAAGATTTCTACAATAACATTATAAGCATCGAAAATGCCTACTACGGTGGTGTGGAAGGACAGCAAAGCAACACCGCCTCGTTGCATACCTACCTCAAAGGCATAGACGCAGATCTGGACAACCGCGTGGTGGCCGCCATCAACCATGCCAAGACGAAAATCCACGCCATGCCCGCCCCGTTTGTGCAGAATTACACCAATGCCGCCAACGGGGAGGCCATCGCCGCATGCCAAGCCCTGGACGACATCTTGTCGGAAGTCAATACCCTGATCAGCAAACAGTGATTAGGGAATAGGGGTTAGGGGATAGTAGAAAATTCCCCTTCTATGTAGAAGGGGTGGCCGCAGGCCGGGGTAGTAGAAATTGTAGAAGGTAGAAGGTAAAAG
>JAEEQA010000123.1 GCA_016285085.1 Bacteroidales bacterium | reverse complement strand
CAATTTGTTGTGTAAAACAAAGACGATTGCAAACTTACAAGTTTTTTTTATGCAATGATAGTCTTAAAGAAACAAAATTTTGGAGTGAAAATAATCATCCCCGCATTCCCGCATAAATGCATTTGCCAAATCCAAGTTTCCATAACGCTATAACTCAAAACTTTTCACTTTCCCATTTTCAGTTTTTATTTTTTTTGTATTTTTGCCCCGTTAATGCTTGCGATATTGTTTCACTAATTCTCCACAGCACAAGAGTAGAACAACACCATTATTAACATACATTATATAGAAGCGTTTTCGCTTTTCCCGTAAAGTCGGAATCTGGTATAATTCAATAACTTAGTACGCGAGAAAAGAAAAACGTTCACGGTATCCGTGGACTTTTTCTTGTTTGTACTAAAGGTTTACCAGAGCCTCGACTCAAGACAAAAAAGGTTCGCGGATTTCTTATTTCCCTTCTTGTGTAAACGAAGCGAATGACGAAATCTCCCTATTCGTAAAGAAAAATCTTACAGTCTGTTGTACGCCGGTGAGAAGGTGTCGCCTTGTTTGACGTCGCCGGTCTGGATGCCTTTTTTCAGCCAGCGGGAGCGTTGTTCGGAAGTGCCGTGGTTGAAACTTTCAGGCACGGTGTAGCCTTTGGCCCGCTTCTGGAGGTAGTCGTCTCCGATGCGGGAGGCGATGGCAAGACCCTCTTCAATGTCGCCGTCCTCCAGGGAGTTGAACATCTTGTTGTCCTGATGCGCCCACACGCCGGCATAGAAGTCGGCCTGCAGCTCCAGACGGACACTGATCTTGTTGCTTTCGGTCTCGCTGAGGCGGCTCATCTGGTTGTGCGCCTCTTGCAGCGTGCCGAGCAGGTACTGGACATGGTGGCCCACTTCGTGCGCAATGACGTAGGCGTAGGCAAAGTCACCGGCGCTGCCGAACTGCTTCTGCATGTTGCTGAAAAAGGAGAGGTCGATATAGACACTCTGGTCGGCCGAACAGTAGAAGGGACCGGTGGAGGAACTTGCACCCCCGCAGCCCGACTGCACGGCGTCGGTGAAGAGCACCAGCTTCGGCGGGACGTACGTTTTGCCCATCTTCTTGAATTCGGCGGTCCACACATCCTCGGTGCCCGCCAGTATCTGCTTGGCAAACGTGGCCAGTTCCTCTTCTTCCGCCGTGGGCGTGTAGGTGGTTTCGGTTTCGCCGCCGCCGAGGTTGATGTTTTGGAGCATTGATGTCGGGTCCTTGCCCAAGAACAGGGCGATAATGGCGACAATGATGGCACCGCCGATTCCGATGCCGAGGCCCGTCTTCTTGCCGCGGCGGTCGTCCACATTCGAGCTGATTCTTCTTCCTTTTAGATTCATAATAGATTGGTTTTTAGATTATTCCTCCTCTTTTGGGGGCCACACGTTGCGCCAGCCGTAGAAGAAACCGAGATGGTAGCGGGCGGCGAAGTAATAGACCACGTGCCGGAGCTTGCCGAAAGGCATATAGACCAGCAGGAGGGTGGCGCTGATATAATAAATGTACGGCACGGAGCAGCAGCAGCCGGCAAAGGCCAGGTAGCAGGCCGTGGCGAAGTGCAGCAGCGTGGTGAAAAAGTTGGAAAGATAGTCGTCGGGATTGGCCAGACTGTGCAGGTTCTTGTTGACGAACCGCTTGATCAGCAGCACGGTGCCGCACACGCCCGAAACCAGCAGGCACGCAGCCAGAATGAGGCTCAGCCACTGCGGGTAGTAGGCGTTCAGGTTGAACAGCGACAGCACAAACAGCAGCAGCGACAGGAAAGTGCCCAAGTGATAGATGATACCGGCGGCGTAGGTCGGCAGGTGCATGTACGCTGACTCCTTGTTGGCGGGCATCATGGCCACGGTATTCGCGTAGGCCACACCTTTCGCCACACTTCCGCTCTTCACGGAGAAATCCTTCGGTTTGCCCAAACGGACAATCCGCACGAAATGCGCCAGCATCATCACAAAGCAGAAGGCAAGGGCGACTAATGATATAATCTGTAAAGTACTCATACTTCTAGTATTAAGATTGAAAGGCTTAAATTGTTCCCCTTCTTTTTTAAGAAGGGGTGCACGAAGTGCGGGGTAGTTGTATAGAAATTTGAAAAAACAAATTAGGGATATATTTTCTACTACCCCGGCCTGCGGCCACCCCTTCTACATAGAAGGGGAATCGTGCGCCATCATTTTTACTGTTACACACATCCTTCGGGTTTCGGAAGGCCGGCGACGCGGCAGGCTCCACGGGCGGGACCCAGAGGGAAAAGTTCGTAAATCTGTTTCAGCTTGAGGCCGGTTTCCTTGCAGATGACGCGCACCATTGGGGCAAGGCCTTTCTCTTCGTAGTTCTGGCGGATGATGCGGATCACTTTCCAATGGTCTTCGGTCAAGTCGTTGATGTCGTCGGCTTGGGCAATCACCTTCGCCACTTCGTCGTTCCATAATTCGGGCTGCAGCATGAAGCCGTCGCCGTCCATTTCAATCTTTTGGTTGTTTACTGTTAATTCCATTTCTTTATATTTTGTTGATTATAAACTCAATGCCCCAAAATAGAGGTTTCTTCTTTGAGGCTGCAAATGTACGCAAAAAACAATAGTTATACAAATCGGCTGTTCAACAAAAAAGGAAGCCCTTTCGGACTCCCTTTTTCAATCCATGAAGAAAATGTATGGCTGGTGGAATTACTCTTTCACGATTTTCTGGATGCCGAGGACCTTGTTCCCGTTGCGGATAGCCACGAAATAGATGCCGCTTTGCAGGCTGTTGAGATTCATTTCGAACTGGCTGTCATTCACGGATTGCGTTTTCACGGTCTGGCCCATCGTATTGTAAATGACGGCTTCCGTTGCGCTGACATTTTCATCCAACGAAATGATAATCTGACCGTTCGTGGGGTTCGGGTAGAGGGTGAAGCTGTGGAGGAACTGTTCGGAAATTCCTTCCACGTAATTGATGGTCACGGTGTAGGTCTTGGTGAGTTCGCCGCATGTCACGGTCACGCTGCCCACATACTGCATCTCTTCGCCTTCTGTAAGCTGTGTGGTAGAAAGGGTGGCATATTCTGAGGCAGCAGTGGCGGAGAGCGCCGGAATGGGGTGGTCCAAAATGTCCGTCAAGGTGTATTCTGTTACGGCCGGATCAAAACCTTCAATGGTAGCATCGTCCAGACGCAGGTCGCTGAGGTCGGCGTTGGGTTCCACCATGGTGATGTTGACGGTGTAGGTGCGGCTGCTGTCGCGGTCGGTGACTTGGACGGTGGCGACAGGGTTCTCCGCTGTCGGCTGGGTGATTTCGACGGTGGCTTCAGAGTTGCGCGGAGTGGCCGTCACAGTCGGGACCTCGGTGCCAAAGACCACCACGCTGTAGTCGGTGACGGCAGGGGCGAAACCGTTGACGGTCTCGCCATTCAGCTGGAGGTCATTGAGAGCGGCATCCATCTCACTGGCGAAGGTGTAGTGGATGGTGTAGGTCTTGGTCTGGTCACCGTGGGTGACGACCACCGTGGCGGTCGGATTTTCCACCGTGGCTTGCGTCACCGTGGCGGTGGCACGGGGCGACTGCGTGGTATAGGTGACTTCCGGGAAATCAGCACCGAATGCCAGTTCGACAGTGTATTCCAGCGTGTTGGCATTAAAGCCGGGCACGGTGATACCGCCGCTCTTCAGATCACTGAGCTCGGCGTGGTAAACCATCGTGATGTCATCAATGTACAGTTCATCACCGCCATTTCCGCCGCCAGGAGTCTTGTTGGTCGTGAAGGTAAGCAAAATGTAGGCCGGCGTGCTGCCGCCATAGCTGGCATAGTCGAAAGGCACGGTGTACTCCTGCCAGGAGCTGCCATTGAAATTCCGCTCGGCATGGCCTACAATGTGTGAGTTGTCAGAGCTGATCAGCGGGTCTCTCACATCGGAAGCATCGTGGATGATGGCGCTCATTCGGGCCTGGCTGCTTGAACTCGAGAGATTCGTCTTGGCCCAGAAACGGATGGAGTCGGGCTGTCCGTTAAAGGCTTGTCTGTGATCGCTGTTGTTGGTAGCGGTATAGTTGTAGTTCGCGCTGTTGGCGGCTTGGGTTGAACCTGCGTGGATACGGCCGGTGGTGATGTTTCCGTTGGCGACAATGCCAATGACGGACGTGGAAAAAATGCGGCAGCTGTATCCATTTCCAGTCTGGGTCTCCGTGGAACGCGAGTGTCTTGTCGTCAGTGCCTGGTTGCATAAA
>JAEEQA010000045.1 GCA_016285085.1 Bacteroidales bacterium | reverse complement strand
CCACATCCTGGTGCTGGCGGGCGTCGTTGTTGTTGTCGAAGGCCGTCACAATCATCTGCGTGGTCGGCACACGGCCCCACACGGTGGTCTCCACGTTCTCGTCGCTGCCGTCCACGGGAAGTCCGTTCTCAAAGAACTTCTTGCCGTCTTTCAAAATGTCTTCGGAAATGTCGCCGAGGTTGAAGTAGAGCTTACCGCCCGAGTGGTTGGGGTTTTCGATGAACGGGTCCATCATCCAGAATTCGATGTATTCGTAGTTGGCGGATTCGAAATCGGAATTGTCCATCTCTCGCATGATGCCGCCCCATCGGGAGGCCGGGTCGTTCAGGTTGCCGTTGGCGTCCACACCGGCGGAGTACCCTTCAATGCCGTTGACATCGTAGTTGTAGGGACCTCTCTCCGTTGGATAGAAGGCGAGGTTCAGGACCGAAATGTTGGTGGGGGTGGTCGTCGGATTCTCCTTGTAGGGGAAAAGCTCCGATTCATAGACCTCACGGGCGTAAGGGGCAGACTGGTCTTCGGGCGTGATGTTCGACGGCGTGGCCCCGTTGTTGCGGTAGAAAATCGGGTCGATGATGTACCAGCAGAATTTGGCGCGGTTGTAGCCGTAAGCCAACTGCTTGCGCACGGGGTCGCGATCCGAGACGTTCGCCTCCGGGAACATCTGTATCTGCGCCTGCGGCGTGGAGGCTAATGTCCATTTGTAGAAGGAACGCAGGTCTGTCGTGGATTTCGTTGCCTCGAAGTCGTCGATATAGGTTGTCCCTTCCTTGCCGATGGCGCGGGAATGTCCGGGAATGAAATGTGCGAATTCGCCCTCCAACTGGAGGTT
Source organism: Bacteroidales bacterium (assembly GCA_016285085.1). Taxonomy (GTDB): domain Bacteria; phylum Bacteroidota; class Bacteroidia; order Bacteroidales; family WCHB1-69; genus UBA1756. The sequence goes on along the minus strand of JAEEQA010000045.1, from coordinate 20,291 downwards.
CGACTCTGTCGTGGTGCTGTGGAAACTCAGCAGGTTCACCGCCTTCGTCACCCACGGCAGCTTTGTCTTGTAGTTGACGTTCATCCCCCAGATGGTGTTGTTGATGGGCTCATCACCGTAATTGACTTTCTGGGTCAGCGGGCGCTCGTTCAGGTTGAGGATGGTCGCTCCAATGTTGAAATTCTCAGAGAAAGCATAGTCCAGGTTCAAGCCGAACATGCGCTGGTCGATGGTGGAGTAGGTGGACTGGTTTTCAAGAGAGATGCTGATGGGGGTGCCGGAATTGAGGATGCCTTGGTTGGTGATGCTCACCGTTCCCATGCTGTAGTTGACAGTGTAATCGACATTCTCCTGAAGGGTGATGCCTCCGGCGGTCACTTTCACGGAACCTTCCGGAACGTTCATCGCGTTCAGATAGATTTCCGAGCCATAGCTCGACTTGTAACTTCCTTCCAGATAGTACTTGTTCTTGGAGGTGTATTGTTGCGCGATGGTCTTGGTAGCGCGGTAGAGGGTGTCGAAGGCATATCGATCGGCGACGGACGGGTCGGACAGACGTGCGCGGAGGTCCTTGCCGAACGGTTCCACCGTGGGGAAGTAAATCTTACCGTTGGAGGAGTTGATGGTACCGCCACGGGTCGCTGCATTGTCCAAAAAGTCGAAAATGCCGTCAGGATAGGGGTCCTGCTGCTTGTTCAGGCTGTCCAGACCCATCAGGCGGATAAGCGGGATGCCCTTCTCGGGACCGAGATTGAAAAAGCCGTTGGGCACACCTTCGTCATCACCTGTATAAAGGATGTTGAGGATGAAGTCCTCACTCGAAACCTGATAGGCACCGAGGCTATAGACGTTTTTCATCATCAAGTCCCATAAAGGTGATTTGGTGTCCAGCGTTGTGCTTTTCAATAACTTGACACGCAAGCACTGTGGCGCGCTCACTTCGGTGGAGAACTCACCCACCTGGTAGATGTGGTCGTCGCCGATGATGGTGTATTGGAAGGCCACGGCCAGCACTTGGTCGGCGGTGAGTGCGGTGTTCAGGGAGATGAAGCCCAACTGTGTGTTGACGGTGTATTCAGAGGGGGAGAGGAGTCGGGCGCTTTCCACTTTCTCGTAGTCCACGCCGGAGGTCAGTCCGCGTGCGCGCAGGTTGTTGTTCACCGAACTCAAGTCACGGTACAGGGCAGTGTCGATGATGGCAGTCAGGTTGTTGGCGGAGTCGCAGGGGATAGCTACACCCGGTGTCGGGGCGAATCCGGCAAACTGCGGGTTGCTTTCAGCCAGGTCGGTGAAAGCAACAATGTTTCGGTTGTCCTGCGTGGCCGACCCGATGGTGGTGCGCCACACTTCAATCTTGTTGATGACGATAGGGGAGCTGACGAGCGGCAATGTGCTCAGGTACTGGTTGTAATGGTCGCGGAAGAACTGCCCGAGGAAATAGTGGCGGTTCTCTTCGTACTCGTCGGCCTTGAAGTAGAATTCGTTGGTCTGTGCGCCGCCGCTCACGGTAATTGTCTGGGATTCGGCTTTTTTCTGGGATGCCACCATCGTTATCATCAATTTGCCGAACTTCAGCTGCAGCTTGCCTCCGAACAGACTTTGGCTGCCGGTGATGAGGGTGCTGTTCAAGGGCAGTGAGACATCGCCGAACTCGATGAGTTGCAGGATGTCGTCCTCCTTGCCTTCGAATTTCAGTTTCATCTTGTTCTCGAAGTCGAACATCGCCTCGGTGTTGTAGTTGAGGTTGAATTCAATCTTGTCACCGATTTTGGCGAGGGCGTTGAGTTGGATGTTCTCGTCGAAGTTGAACTGTGTCACCCGTCTCTGCTTCACGGGAAGCGACGGGTTGTCGTTGCGGTTGTGCAGCACGCCGAAAATCAGCTCCACGTTGCCGGAGGGCCGGATGTCGATGGTATTGCTGCCGAAGATGCTCTCGAAGATGTCGCCGCCCACATGGATCTGCGGGATGATGCCGCCGCCGCGCCGGTTGCCGTGCGAGGTATAGGACGCTCCCTTGTCGCGCCAATAGTTCTTCATCGACTGCTTCAGGTCATAGTCGATATACTCCTCGATGCTCATGTCGGAGGCAGGACCGAACGGCGTGTTGCCGATCATGTTCTGGAACAGGTAGGAATTGGTGGCGGTGTCGTAGTGGATGTCCGTATGGAGCGAGGAGGGGGTGCTCAGGTGGAACGGACTGTAGAACTGGTTGTCGTCCAGCGGATTGTTGTCGTACTCCGGAAGCGGGACGCGAAGGCCTGTGTCGGGCGGGTCGATGGGCAGTTCGAGGCGGACGGCCAAAACAGAATCAGCTGCAAATGTGTGCGCCACCACAACTGGATCGTCCAACGTGTAGTCGGATTCCCTTCGGGTGTCTGTATCTTCGATTTCCTCGTCAAGGTAACGGTAGGGCAGGGAAGTTCGCGGGGTGGGCATTGCCCAGATGATGGAACATATTGCTAATGCCGCCGTTATCGTGATGAGGTATTTCTTTACATGATTTCCAAATGTCACTGCAAATTAGTAATTTATAACAGCTTCAACGCCTTTTTGATTAATTCTTCCACGGTTGGAGAAGCCTCCTCCTTCAAAATCTTGTCCAATACCTTCTCTGCCGGATTTTTTGCAAAACCCAGCGCAACCAAAGCAGATAACGCTTCCACTTTATTATTATTGTAAGCTGTTGAAAATTTCTCTGTCGCACTGAAGGAGGCCTTGGCCAATTTGTCCTTCAGTTCTATCACGACCCGTTGGGCGGTTTTTGCACCTATTCCCTTGACGGATTGTATGGTGCGGACGTCTTCGTTGGAGATGGCGTTCACCACGTCCTGCACGCTGAGCGCCGACAAGATCAGGCAGGCGGTGTTGGGGCCGATGCCGTTCACCGAAATCAGCAGCCGGAACAGCGTGCGCTCCGACTCTTCGTAGAAGCCGTACAGCGTGTGTGCATCTTCTTTCACGACATAATGGGTGAAGAGTTTCAGCTCTTTCTCGTCCTTCAGCTGAGAAAATGTGCTTAAAGATATATGTATATAGTAACCGACCCCGCCCGCCGTCTCAATGATGACGTAGGCAGGGTTTTTCTCCACGAGGGTGCCTCTGATGTGTGTAATCATAATCTATTCTTTAAAAAGTTGGCAAAGGTACGAGATTTTTTTGTTTTTTGGCGTACTTTTGCAACTTTCATTTTTGGGCGGAATATTCTTTATAAAATATTAAAAATCAAATACTTTGGATAAGACGAAGGAATTGGAGACGCGGGATATACGGCAGTTGCTGTGGATTTATGCGCTGCCGGCGGTCATCAGCCAGGTCATCGCCTCGGTCTATAATATCGCCGACCGCATCTTCATCGGGCAGGGCGTGGGGGCGCTGGCCATCGCAGGTCTCGCCATCACCATGCCGGTGATGAACGTGGTCCATGCTTTCGGTGCGCTCATCGGCGTCGGCTCGTCGGCGCGCATGTCGATTGTGCTCGGGCAGAAGGATGTGCGCTGGGCGGAGAAGATTCTGGGCAACAGCACCGTCTTCACCCTCGTCCTCGGTACCCTGTTCACCACGGCGGGCTATCTGTTCATGGATCCGATCCTGATGAAGTTCGGCGCTACGGAGCAGACGGTCGGCTATGCCCGCGAGTACATGCTGATTGTGCTGCCGGGGATGTTCCTCACCACGGTTGCCTATAACCTCACCGGACTGATTCGCGCCTCCGGTTATCCCACCAAGTCGATGTTCATCCTGGCGGGCGGCGCGGTCCTGAACATCATCCTCGACCCCGTGTTCATATTCTGGTTCGACTGGGGCATCGCGGGTGCGGCGTGGGCCACCACCATCTCGATGGCCGTCGCCTCGCTGGTCTCCGTCCTGCACTTCGTCAGCCCGAAATCCATCATCCGTTTCCGCGCCCACTCGTGGAAACCGAAGGGGTACATTTTCCGCAACATCACCCTCATCGGCATGAGCCCGTTCCTGATGAACGTGGCGGCGGCGGGCGTGGTGGCCATCCTCAACTCGCAGCTGTTGCGCTACGGCGGCGACTTGGCCGTGGGCGCGTACGGCATTGTCAACACGTTCGCTATGCTGCTCGTGCTGCTGATTCTTGGCGTTTGCCAGGGGATGCAGCCCATCGCCGGCTACAATTACGGGGCCGGACATCCGCTGCGGCTGAAGGAGGTGTATCTTCTCACGCTGAAGGTCTGCGTGTTCATCGGGTTGGTGGGAAGCATCCTCGGGTGCGCCCTCCCGCGGCTGCTCGTGCAGGCTTTCACCACCGACGAGGAACTCATCCGCATTGCCGTCCCCGCCACCCGCTTCCTGATTGTGATGTTTCCGCTCATCGGCTTCACCATCACCAACTCCAACTTTTTCCAGTCCATCGACAAACCCTGGATCGCCATCCTCACCAGTTTGTCCCGGCAGATCATTTTCCTGGTTCCGTTCTGCTATCTTTTCCCAGTGTTAATGGAAAAAATCGGTTATGATGGGCTTACGGGTGTGTGGCTTGGGTGCACGGTTTCCGATGTGACGGGCGCTGCCTTGGCGGCCATCCTGCTGTTTACCCAACGCAAGGTTTTTCACGTCAAATGATTACAAAAAATCCATTGTAGAGACGTTTCATGAAACGTCTCTACGGCAACGGTTACGAATCACAAAGCACGGATTTGGGTTCACACCCTCGCCGTCTCCCGCCGCAGCCGCGGCCAGCAGGCGGAAAGGTACGCCACACGCGCCAGCAGATGGGCGAAATAGGCCGCATACAGCGCCTGTATTCCCCAGAAGGGACTGCCCGCGAAATAGACGGCCAGGAAACTGACGGCGGAGACAATCATGCAGTTCCGCACCTGCCTTCCCGCCGTCGCACCGATGTAGATGCCGTCCCACATGAAGGCCGCGCAGCTGACAATCGGCATTGTGATGAGCCACAGCAGGAACGGGCGCGACGCCTCCACCACACTCTGGTCGGAGGTCATCAGCCGGATGGACCAGTCGCCCATGGCCGCGTAGCCCACGGTGAACAACAGGCCCACGCCCAACGCCCACACGAACAGTATTCGCACCGCACGCACCAGCTGCCCGCCGTCGCCCGCCCCGACGAAGCGGCCCGTGAGCGCCTCGCCCGCATAGGCGAAACCGTCCACAAAGTAGGAGAACAGCATGAACAGCTTCATCATGATGGCGCTCACGGCCAGGTCGCCGTCGCCGTACTTGGCGGCGAAAGAGGTGAAGCCGACATAGACGACCATAAAGCAGAGCGACCGGATGAACAGGTCGGCCGACAGGCGGAACACGCGCCGGATGTCCTCCCGGAGGACCACCTTCCGCCAATGCTCCTGGAACAGCTTTCGGTAGCGTGCCGCAAGCAGCACAAGGGCTGTGGCAAGGCCGACATATTGTGCGATGACCGTGCCATAGGCCACCCCGATGCCTCCCATGGGGGTGTGTACGGCTAAAAGGTAGCTTGCCGCCATGTTCACCACATTCACCACAATGTCGCACACCATCGGCGAAACCGTGTTCTGCATCCCGATGAACCACCCTTTGAACACCATCAGGGAGAGGGTGGCGGGGGCGGCCCAGATGCGCACGAAAAAGTAGCGGCGGGCGAAGTCGGCCACCTCGGCGGAACAGGGCACGAAATGGAGTGCGGCCGTCACGAAAAACCACTGGATGGCAAACACAAACAGGGTGGAAATCATTGCGATGGCCATCGTCTGCTTGAATATCGCCACCTCCTTCAGGGGGGAGTCCTCCCCGTAGGCCTGTGCGGCGAGGCCGCTGGTGCCGATGCGCAGGAAGCCGAAATTCCAGTAGAGAAGGTCGAACAGCATGGTGCCGACGGCGATGCCGCCGATGGCCGAGGCGTTGGAAATGTGCCCGATGATGGCCACGTCCACCATGCCCACCAACGGGATGGTGATGTTGGCCAAAATGCTGGGTACGGCCAGACGAAGGATTTCTTTGTTGAGCATCTTCACTTTATGAAAAAACAGTGGAGCAAACTACACCTGTTGGTTTGCAAAAAAATGTAGCCATGCCTGTGGAATGGTGAGCCGCAAAAGTACGCAATTTTTTGTGCGTATAATTCTTGGGATCAACAAAATTTATAACGGCTTCTGTTGATATCTTGATGGAAACAATGGATTGGTCTTATGAGCTTTTATCTCTGCGCTGCCGCGGGCATCCCTGCAAACAAAAGGCCTTTGCTCCGCAAGGCCTCCTTTTCGTCCGTCTTCATCCTTGTGAACGCAAGGGCGAGATTGCATATCTCTGCGCTGCCGCGGGCGTCCTTGCAAACAAAAGCCCTTTGCTGCGCAAGGCCTTCTAATTGTTCGCCGTCAGCCTTACGTCCGCGAGCGGACGACGGCTTCCTGCAAACAATTAAGGCGACACGAAAAGTGTCGCCTTTTTGTTTGCGGAGAGGGCGAGATTCGAACTCGCGGTAGGGTTACCCCTACGACAGTTTAGCAAACTGTTGGTTTCAGCCACTCACCCACCTCTCCTGACTGAATTTGAGGCTGCAAAAATACAACTTTTATCGGTTCCTACAACCTTTTTGTGAAAAATATTTTCTATTCTATTTTTTTGAAAAACAGTTGTTTTAGTAAAATAAGTTTTAGAAGGCATCTGATGGTCCTTTCTTTTTCGCATAATTTTACCGCTGGGATTGCGTTAATCACATGTCTTTTGTCAAGATTATTATGAAAATTGCACTCGTTTACCTGTTTCTTGTCAATTTTGTCACTTTTGTGCTCTATGGCGTTGACAAGCGAAAAGCTATTCGGAAGGCGTGGCGGATTCCCGAATCCGTACTGATAGGCTTCGCTGCCATCGGTGGGAGCGTGGGCGCGTTTCTTGCCATGCTCGTTTTCCGTCACAAGACAAAGCACGCCAAGTTTACTGTCGGCGTGCCCTTGATTTTTGTTGCTCAAATACTTGCTGTGATAGCTTTTTATAAGTATTTGTCCTGATCCTGAAGTCGGGCCACATCCTCGTATTTCCCCACATCCATCCATTCGTCATCCTGATGCATATATCCGTAAATGGGATATTCCGCCGCAAGGTCGAGATATAATGGCGTCATCGAAATCTTTTGTCCCGTAGGAATGTGGTCGAGGATATCGTGTCGTACGATATGAATTCCGCTGAATCCTAAGGAGATGCCGTCTTTGCAGGGCACCTCCATCCGTTTTTCGTCCGTTTTGGTGTTTTCCCACCCGCACAGCCGCATCGTGCTGCGGTCGAAGATGAGGTAGCGGCTGGTGTTCCGTTGCCGCACCGCCAACGTTGCCATCGCTCCGCTGGTGATATGGTTGTCAACCAGCTTGTTGAGGTCGATGTCGGAGAGGATGTCCACGTTGTGCAGCAGGATGTGACGGGCATTGCCGAACAGCGGCTCCGCGAACTTGAGGCCGCCGCCCGTGTCGAGCAGGAAGTCCGTCTCGTCGGAGATGCGGATGTCGGCATCGAAAGGGTGGGAGGCGAGGTACTCCTTCATCAGGTCGCTGAAATGGTGGACGTTGACGACAATGTGGCGGATGCCGCTGTCAATGATCCGCTGGATGACGGTTTCCAACAGCGTCTTGCCGTGGATTTCCACCAGTGCCTTCGGCCGGTCCTTCGTCAGCGGGTAGAGGCGCGTGCCGAGGCCGGCGGCGAACACCATCGCGCAGATTTCGTTGCTGTCGTGCTGCATCTTACTCTATTTTAGTGACTTTCCCGTCCTTCAGTTGGTAGTGTTCGCCGCTTTCGGGACAGGTGGCGTGGCCGGCGGCATCGAAATGGAGCCGGTGGCCGTACTCGCTCATCCAGCCGATTTGGCGGGAGGGGTTGCCCACCACGAGCGCGTAGGGAGGAATGGTCTTCGTCACCACGGCGCCCGCCCCGATGAAGGCGTAGGCCCCGATGTCGTGCCCGCACACCACCGTCGCGTTCGCTCCGATGGTCGCGCCCTTCCCGACGTGCGTCTTGGCGTACTGGCTGCGCCGGTTCACCGCACTCCGCGGGTTGGTGACGTTGGTGAACACCATCGACGGCCCGAGGAATACGTCGTCCTCGCAGGTCACGCCGGTGTAAACCGACACGTTGTTCTGGATCTTCACGTTGTTGCCCAGCACAACCTCCGGCGAAATCACCACGTTCTGTCCGATGTTGCACCGCTCGCCAATCACGCAGTTGGGCATGATGTGCGAGAAATGCCAGATTTTCGTGCCTGCGCCAATCCGACACCCCTCGTCAATGATTGCGGTTTCGTGTGCAAAATATTCCACTTGGTTCATCAGGTTTATCAAGTTTGAAAGTTTGTCAGGTTTATCAGGTTTATCAAGTTTGAAAGTTTATCAGGTTTATCAAGTTTATCAAGTTTGAAAGTTCATCAAGTTTATCAGGTTTATCAGGTTTATCAAGTATGAAAGAAAACCTTATACTTTTTACTTTCTACTTTCTACTTGTTACCTTCTACTTGTCCTCGTTGAGGGCCTTGATGCCCGGCAGTTCCTTGCCTTCGAGGTATTCCAGCATGGCGCCGCCGCCGGTGCTGATGTAGGAGACGTAGTCGGCGAGGTGGTAGTTGTTGATGGCCGCGATGGAGTCGCCGCCGCCGATGAGGGAGAACGCGCCGGAGATGGTGGCTACCGACACACAGAGGGCCACTGAGTGGGTGCCGTTTTCAAAGTTCGGGAACTCGTACACGCCGACGGGGCCGTTCCACAAGATCGTCTTGGCGGTCTTGATGATGGAGGCGAACTTCTGGATGGTGCGGGGACCGATATCCATGCCTTCCCAACCTTCGGGGATGTCGTTGTGCGTGGTGATGTACTGGTTCGCGTTGTTGTCGAACTTGTCGGCGCAGATGTTGTCGATGGGGAAGTAGATATCCACGCCCTTGAGGTGCGCCTTGTTGATGATCTCTTTCGCAATGGGAATCATATCCTCTTCGAGCAACGAATTGCCGATTTTGACGCCCATCGCGTGGAGGAAGGTATAGCTCATTCCGCCTGCAATGATCAGGTTGTCAACTTTTTCCAAGAGGAAGGTGATGATGTTCAGCTTGGTGGAAATCTTGCTGCCTCCGATGATGGCGGTGAAGGGGTGCGCTGCGTTGTTGAGCACGAGGTCGAGGTTGGAAGCCTCCTCGTACAGCAGGTAGCCGGCGTAGCATTTGCCCGGGAAGAATTTGGTGATGGTGGCAGTGGAGGCGTGTGCGCGGTGTGCCGTGCCGAATGCGTCGTTGACGTACAGGTCGCCCAAGCGTGCGATGGCTTTGGCAAAGCCCTCGTCGCCGGCCTCTTCCTCATTGTGGAAGCGGAGGTTTTCGAGCAGGGCCACGTCGCCCGGCTTCAGGGCGGCCACGTTCTTTTCCGTCTCTGCGTCCAGCACGTCGCCGAGGAAGGTGACGTTGGTGCCGAGCACCTCGCTGGCCTTGGCGACAATGTGCTTCAGGGAGAACTTGTCGCTGGCCACGCCCTTCGGACGGCCCAGGTGCGACATCAGGATGGCGATGCCGCCTTCGTCGGAGATTTTCTTCACCGTGTCGATGGTACGGATGATGCGGGTGGCGTCGGTCACCTCGAACTGCTCGTTCAGCGGAACATTGTAATCCACTCTTACTAAGACTCTTTTGCCCTTCATCTGGGCTTCGTTGATTGATTTCATGATGATGATATTTTTATGATTTGATAATTCAGAAACAATGCGGCAAAGGTACGAAATTTCTTGCTCGCTGCGCTCACATTCTTTGAATTTAGGTTCGCTGCGCTCACATTCTTTGATTTTGGATTCACGGGTGCAAACATTGAGGTAGGGCAAAATTTCCCCTTCTATTTTAGAAGGGGTGGCCGTAGGCCGGGGTAGTAATATGGATATCAACACTTTGTTATCTGCTGTCACGCCATTCCGTCGCGAGTGGAGCGAAGCAACGGAATCCCCTGTATGGATTCTTCTTCCGCCATTTTCTTGATTCCTCAATATCTGAATTCGCCACAATGTTTTGCTTCGCCATAGTACCATTTTTTATCAACTAGCCAATAATAGTATTCCGATCGGCTGTCATCAGTCATCAAATTTCTGTATAAAGCACTTCGGTTGCAGATAAAATGTGTTTTGCATCCTGTTTCAGAAAACAATGCAGATGAATCCAATACCGTTTTATCTGCAAATAAGAACCCTGTGCGATTACCAACAGTAAAAAAGGCAGAAGGGCCTGTCCATGCTAATAATTCCAAATCCCATAAGGAAATTAGTATGCGGAATTTATTGCTCATAGTCATGACTATATCAATGGAAATAGAAGACGAATCAGTATAATAGGGGCAATTTTTTTCTTTTTGTAACATTTCGGATATCAAGTATTCGAACACTGTATCATTCAACACCACTCTTGGTATCAAAATTGTGTCAAACAAATCTCCCGCCTCTGCTTTTAATACTGATGGGAAAAAGGTGTCAATAGGGTCTTTTTTGTAGTGTTGATTTTGACCATAGGTATTATAAATACAAAATAAACCCACTAAAAAACAGATTATCGCACATGTGTTTTTTGCTTTCATTTTTTTATTGATTAGACGCGGTACACCGCGTCTCTACATTCGTCGTTTCAAACCTCATACCTTCTACCTTTTCCCATCTGCGCCGGTTCATCGTGAGACGCGGTACACCGCGTCTCTACTAATCCCTATACCCTAAACCCTGTCCCCTGAACACTGTTCCCGATGCACCAGCACCACGTTGACGTCCGGGTATTTTGCCCGCAGGTGGTCGGCGACGCTTTGGGCGAAATAGACGGAGCGGTGCTGGCCGCCCGTGCAGCCGCAGCTGATGCTGAGGTGGGTGAACTTGCGCTCGAGGTAGTTGTCCACGCTCATGTCGGCGATGGCGAAAAGGTGCTGCTTGAACGCCTCCACCTCGGGGTACTTCTCAAGGTACTCGATGACGGGGCGGTCCAGGCCGGTCATTGAGCGGTACTGCGGTTCCCGGCCCGGGTTCGGCAGGGCGCGGCAGTCGAAGACGAAGCCGCCGCCGTTGCCCGACAGGTCCTCGGGAATCCCTTTCTTGAAGGAGAAACTCCGCACCTCCACCGTGAGTTTGCCCTCCTCGGCGGCGGGCGGCTGCGTCCGTGCCGTCCAGTCGATGGCGGTGATGGCCCGGAGCGCTTTCGTGAGCTCGGGCAGCTCCACGGAAATCAGCCCTTTGTCCATCAGCGTGCGGATGTTCTCCACCGCCGGCGGAATGCTCTGGAGGAAGTGCGCCTTCTTTTCGTAATAGCCCCGGTAGCCGTAGGCCCCCAGCACTTGCAGCTGCCGGACCAGTACGTACAGGTAGTAGTGCTTCCGGAACTGCTGCCGGTCGATGGTGAGGTGCTTCGTCAGCTCGTCGAGGTAGAAGTCCAGCAGTTCCTCACGGAGCGGGTCGGGGAGGCCCGCCTTCGCCTGATACAGCAGCGAGGCAAGGTCGTATTGCAAAGCCCCTTTTCTTCCACCTTGATAGTCAATAAAATAGACATCCCCATCCTTGAGCATGATGTTCCGCGACTGGAAATCACGGTAGAGGAAATAGTCCTGGTCCGCCTCCAACAGACTTTCGATCAGCGTGTTGAAGTCGTTTTCAAGGTGCAACTCGTCAAACGGAATGTAGGCGAGTTTCAGGAAGTAGTATTTGAAGTAGTTGAGGTCCCACTGGATGGACTGCCGGTCGAAGGCAGGGGAGGGGTAGCAGACGGAAAAGTCGAAATTTTTCTTTCCGCACAGTTGGATAAGAGGAAGTTGCTGAAGTGCCTTCTTGAAGTAGTCGATGACGTCGTCGGGAAGGGTGCCTGTCTCCGTCTTGCGGCGGGTTAGGTAGGTGAACAGCGTTTCGTCTCCGAGGTCGTTCTGCACGTAGTGCATCCGGTCCTCGCTGATGGCCAGCACTTTCGGCACGTTGAGATGTTCCTTCCCGAAAAAGTCGGTGAAGGCGAAGAAGGCCTCGTTCTCCTTGATGTCGTCGTTGTAGGCACCCATCAGCGTGGTGCCGTCGTCAAGGAAGAGCCGCACATAGACGCGGTGCGAGCCGGACTGTGCAATCGGCTGCGTGCGTTCCACGTTTTTTCCGGTGCATCGGGCGGCGAGGGTAGTGAGTTGCTGGATGTCCATAAGCATGCGTTTTCGGGAGTGCAAAAGTACAACTTTTCCGACAAATTCCAAAGGCCTCGTCAGCGCGGGGTAAAACAAAAAATCGTACTTTTGCACGCTAAAAATACTTCTATGAAAAGAATTGCTTTCAGCTTTGGCCTGATTTTACTGATGAGTTGGGCATTGAGCACTCCTGTTGGCCCTGTGAAGGCCCGGCAGTTGGCCGAAACGTTTTGGCAGCAGAGCGGCTGCGCCGTCCGAAGCGGCATCCCCGCCAACGCACTGGCGGACATCACCGCGCAGACGGAATTTTTCCACCTGTACATTTTCAGCAATGTCGGCGGTTTTGTGATCCTCTCCGCCGATGACTGTGCCAAACCCATACTGGCCTACTCCACCAGCGGCGGCTTCAATCCTGAAAATATTCCCGCAGCTGTAAGAGATTGGCTTTCAACCTACGAAAACAGAATAGGTGATGCTGTCAGCCGGCAGCTTGAGGCAACATCGGAAATCGCTGCGCAGTGGGAATGGTTGCAGTCGGGCCATTGGAGCGATGCAAAAGCCACCCAAACCGTCGATCCGCTTGTCACCGCCCAGTGGGGACAAGGTTCGCCGTACAATGCGCTTTGTCCCAGCAATACACTCGTGGGCTGCGTGGCCGTGGCGATGGGTCAGGTGATGCACTACTGGAAATATCCGGAACACGGAACCGGTTCACATTCATATACATACAACGGAATTGAGCACGATGTTGACTTCACATCCGCGACCTACAACTGGAATGCCATGCCGAACAGCTGCAGCAGTGCCAACAACGCCGTCGCCACACTGCTTTATCACTGCGGCGTGGCCATCGAAACAAGCTATACATCCTCCAATTCCACCGCGTATGTCCTCAATTCTGCGTCGCACCCTTACAATGCAGAATCGGCGTTGAAAGAATTTTTCGGATATAGCGGCAATGCGCACGGTGCGCGTCGTTCCAACTACGACAAAGCCTCGTGGATGTCGATGCTGAAAAGTAACTTGGATGCAGGAATTCCCATCATTTACAACGGCTTCAACTCCTCCTATTCAGGAGGGCACTGCTTCATCTGTGACGGATACGATGCCAACGATTTCTTCCATTTCAACTGGGGACTGAAAGGCTCATACGACGGCTATTTTGAAATTGATGACATGACCCCGTCGAACCAGAACTTTTCGTACGACCAGGGCGCCATCATCGGCTTGGTTCCTGCCGACATCGAGGGAATTGAAGAAAGACCGACCCCGAAACTCCTCGTTTTCCCGAATCCCACCTCGGGCGTTTTCAGCATTGAATGTAAAACTGCGAATCTTGACGCTTGCAGTTTCTGTGTTTATGATGAATTAGGCAAATTATTGATTTCAAATAGTTTAATAAAAGAAAATAGCACAATTGATTTGTCTGATCTGCCCGATGGCATCTACTTCCTCCATCTGATGGAGAACGGAAAAGCCATTGCTTTTCAGAAGATTGTCAAATTATAAATGAGTTAAATCATCAAGTTATGAAAATAAAATTCCCCATTTTCTTTGTTCTGTTTCTGCTGTTGTTGGGCTCCATGTCCGCAAAACCTGTGGATGAAACAACCGCCCGCACCGTTGCCGCCCGCTTCTTTGCCATGAAGTACCACCGGGCTCTCGAAACACTCACCCCCACAGTCGCATACGCGGCTCCCTCGCTCCGTGGCGAAAACAGCGCCGGTCCCGGTTTCTATGCGATCAATTTCAATACGGAAGGCTTTGTCATCGTGGCTGGCGACGACCGGGTGCAACCCATTCTGGCCTTCTCCGATGAAGGACCTTTCGTTACCGAAAATATGCCCGACCATATCCGTTTTTTCCTGGATGGTTATTCCGAAGATATTCAATATATTGTTGATAACCAACAGTATGCCGATGAAGTTGCCCAGCAAAAATGGGCAGTTTTGCTTTCGGAAGACGCTCCCATGCCCAAAGAGGGAAATGTGGTGGTCGGTCCCTTGCTTGGCGAAAACAAATGGAACCAGACCAAGTACTACAACGACCTTTGTCCCGCCGATGCGACCGGTAACTCTGCCTACGGCGGCCATGCAGCGGTGGGGTGCGGTGCCATTGTGATGGGCCAGGTGATGCGCTACTGGCATTTCCCCACCACCGGTACCGGAAGCCATTCCTATAGCAGCAATTATGGAACGCTTTCTGCCAACTTCGGCGCGACAACCTACCATTATGAGAGCATGCCTGACAAACTCAATGCAGCCAATCATCCGGACAGCTGCGTGGAAGCCATTGCCACGTTGCTGTACCACTGCGGTGTTTCCGTGAACATGAATTACGGCCCGTCCGCGAGCGTGGCCAACTCCAACAGAATCGTATCCGCCCTTTCCACCTACTTCCGCTATCCCACTACGGTACAGTACATTGAACGCGGAAACCTCTCGCTGTCGGTATGGCTTAACTACTTGAAGGGCGAACTCGACGAGGGCGCTCCCTTTATGTATGGCGGCAGCGGAAACTATGGCGGGCATGTCTGGACGTGCGACGGCTACCAGGATGACGACTATTTCCATTTCAACTGGGGATGGGGCGGACAGCAGAACGGCTACTATGCGCTCACCGACTGCAGTACCTACGGGTTCAACAGCAACCACGCCATCATCATCGGCATCCGCGGGCCTGAACTGCCCAGCGCTGTCGGCGAACAGGGCGGGGGAAAGGTTGAAATTTTCCCCAATCCCACCAACGGAAGTGTGTACGTGCATGCAGAATCACAGCCCGTGTCGGAAGTGCAAGTCTTTGACATGTTCGGGAGAATGCTCTTCCATAAAAATGTGGACGAACAAGAATTCTCCATTGACTTGTCAGGTTATAAATCAGGAACTTACATCCTTCGTCTGTTCTCCAAAACGGGTGTCGAAACAAGAAAGATTGTCAAAAATTAGAGGGCGAAATAGGAAAATACGGATATGAAAAAAGTCGCCACCATTGTTTCCATTGCGGCCGCCGTCTGTTGGTTGCTCTTTGTCCTGTTGCGCCTCTTCTTGGGCGAGGACGTCTTCCTTGCCTACCGGTTTGAGGGGTGGCTTTTGGTTGTCGCGACGTTGCTGGTCTCTTTGTCCGTCGCGTTTTGGATTGCGGTATGGATGAAAGGCAAACATTTTTTGCTCAAACTGCTACTATGGCTCCTCTATATTCCCGTTACATTAATATGGTTGTTGGTTGTCTTTATTGTTGACGTGATGGTTACGCACACAGCGCCATTTGACAGTCATTTCGAATATAAGGTCTGTTCCAATGATCCCAATTATGTGGCGAGGGGAAAATATGATGACTCCTTTGAGCTGGTTTATCTCTACCATAGGGATGGAATTCTTGAAAGGCCGGTTTGCTGGCTTGACCGTTATTACAATGCTTACATAGAAGATCTTGTCGTGTACGAGAATGACGACCTTTTGCTATTTCAGTATCATCATTCGGAATGTACGTCCCGAACGGACACATTCCATCTCGATGGTAGTTTGTATTTCGACAAAAGGGATGAGTGATGAGGGTGAGATAGTTATCTCATTTTTACTTCGGGGAAAATGTCACATACGAACAAGCCAATAAAATTATTCGGATAATGGAAAGACAAAAGAAAATATATGAAACTTCAATTGTTGAACCTGAAGATTTAAAAAAGCAATAACCCATCGTCAGATGCTTTTTGTAAACAGGAGGTATGAAATGAAACCAAACCTGATTCTTTCACTTGAACTTGCGGTAGTTCTTCTTTTATTGAATATTGTTTCCCACCTCTTTGGCCTGTATTTCATAAAAGATTATATGTCTTACGAATTGAGCGGGGAAAGTTTTCTGCTCTCGTCGCTGTTCGTGTTGCTCTTTTCTTTTTTTCAATGTTTCTTCTTTAGCAAGTATTTAAAGGGATTGATACCATCGCTGATCCTCGCTATACTTTTCTTGTTGATTGTTTGCCTTGATGGGAGTGGATATGGCCCTGAATTTGTATTTACCGTTGTTTCTGTTTTTTCAAAGCCAATCTACCTGTTGTCTTTCTTGATTGATAAAATAGCGAGCGATGATTTAAGGGTAATTGTTTGGAATGTTACCTACAGTTTCGGTTTCGGATTATATTTGTTTGCACTATATTGTTTAGTCAAACGCATTATATTTCCTCGTTTCGGGTCTTTTGCGAAAAAATAATCCCCATTACAGATCAGTTGCCCACTATTCCGCCGTGAGCGCTGTGAGCGGCGGAATCTCCTGCATTCCTCATTTGTAGCACCGAGGAGGTTCCGCTGTCCTTACGGCCGGCGGAATGGTGGCAAATAGATTATTCAGGCTGTTGTAGAGACGCAAAATTTTGCGTCTCTATCGATAAATGGTGGTGACAAAAACGATGCAATAACATTAAAGTTGTTGCATAATAATAAGGAGGGATATAATGTGGGGGAGGTGTTTCAAACCAATTGTTGTATATGGGAATTGTTTAATCCAAATATTTGTAGTACTTTTGCAATTCAAAATCAAAAGCGTATCAACGAGATATGAGCAAGTATGAAATCCCATTCCTGACGGCAGCTGTGCAGGCTTTCGGACAGCGTTTCGCGATGACGCGGCAGGCGGCGTTCAACTACCTGCACAAGCACAAGGGACTGGCGTTTTTGATCGAGTTCTATGATGTGGAACATTTACAATCAATGGATGAAACTGTTGATGATTTGCTCATTATCTGCCAGCAAAACGGAGGGACACTTGCATAAGACTTCTTCGCAAAACCAGCACGGAATCAGTATGAACCAGCCCTCACATCACCAAATTGCGACCTATCTCACAGACTACGCCTTGAGCGAGTTGGTGAAATACGTGATGGAAGACACAGGGTGCAGCATAGAGCAGGCTATGGAAAAGGTGTATAATTCTCCCTTGATGCCGGCCTTGCAAGATGAGGAAGGCGAACTGTACTTGCAAAGCCCTGCCTATTTATATGAACTGATGAAAGTCCTCGGAGAGAAGGGGTGAACGCTCCGGCAATCCCGGATTAATTTGTACCTTTGCAGCCGTAAAATTCATTAGTGATTTTCAAATGAATAGTCCTTATTCTATTGGCATGATAAAACAGATGGAAAAGGAACTTTCCTCTGACTGCAACGATGCAGCGCTATTGAATTCGTTAGCCATTGCCTATTTGATGAATCCCGAAGCCAATGGATACAACAAAGTGGATGGTTTGCTAAAGCAAGCTTTTACAATCAACCCTTCCGTAAAAACAGCCAATAATTATGCATATCAGTTGATTTGCGACAATTTTGAATACCAGAAAGGAATTGATGTCTTGCAACCTTTTGTGGATTTAACCCCACGCTCGTTCATGCCATATAACTTATTGGGCTTCGCCTATCTGAAAATTGAACGGTATGAGTTGGCAAATAAATATTTAAGTATTGCGGCGAAATTAACGGAAAGCAAAAACCTGTCCATTTGTAATAATCTGGCGGTCAGTTTCAGTTTAAGAAATCTGAATAAAGAGGCCTGTCAGCTATACACCACCATATTGGAGAAAAAGCCAATAAATGAAACTATCTACAATAAAGCCCTTGCATCGGTAGAACTTGGTTGTACTGATATCTCTTCATTAATTGAACAGATCCACGAATCTGCATCTTATATGTCCTCCATTGACAATATTGATTTAAGCGTGCTTTATTATTTGTCAAACGACTACCCGTCATCGTATCAATGTCTGATGGAGAACTGTAATTTCTCTTTGTTGGATTGGAAATCTTTGAGTTTTGTGCTGTACCGTTATAATAGAGCAAAATTTGAGGAACTTAAGCAAGACGCTGTTTGTCAAAGGGAGTTGTGGAAAGAAGATTTGTATGACAATGTGGATGATGAAGGTTGCGGTGAAGTTGAAGTCGCTTCTTTAAACAATGAAATTCAAGAACTTGAAAATTTGGAATGTTGTCTTGAATGCCCTCCTGCGGTCAATGCAAAAGAATTATATCATACGCTTCCAATAGGATGCATGTTATTCGACTGCAAGGTGTGCAATAACCCATTTGATGACTAAGATTGACGACAGGTTGTTAACTAAGGCTGTATTATGAAAAAGAAATTGTTTTTTATTCTAATATTCTTGGTGAACATCGTTTTTGCATGTGCCCAAAGAACAGCGGTTGGGGATGCGGCTTTGTCACAGGCTCGCAAAGATTATTTGGACAAACTCTATTTAAAATGTAGTTCATCTTACATAAGATTCTATGACACACAATCTAATAGTGGTGAACTGGAGATTGTTAGAGACTATATCCCATATAATTATCATGTAGTCTCTTCAACAAATCTTGCTTTTGAACTCCGGGAAAGCATGAATGAATCCAAAAGGATAGTGGTGGTTTACTTTATCCATATAAAAGAGGAGGACGCATTGTTATTTGAAAAAAATATCGGACAAGGTACTATTGACCTTCGTGTTGTCCCAACTACATACTTTTGGAATCTGAAAGGCAATGTTATTGTTTTTACCCTTGTAGAAGAGACCATAACGGACTTTATTAAGAATTGCCTGCCTTTGGATTGACAAACAGGTGACGAAGGGTAATTGCGACGTGTTCCAAAAACAGTTTTGAGAAACTGTCGTGCCGTTGGCACGATATTCTATTAACCTCGCACCAAACGAAGTGCGGTGTAAGGTAGGAGGAGCCGTGTCGCATCCTGCGTGCCGGAGGCACGCTACAGCGAGGATGAGGTGGCGTGCTTTCAGCACGCATTTCGCCGCAAGCATGTCACTGCCCCACACAGCAGAGCTGTATGGGGTTTATAGGATGTCGTGCTTTCAGCACGTCGGCCTCGTGACAGCCTGTGCCATTGTATGGAGGAGGTTCCGCTGTCCTTACGGCCGGCGGAATGGTGGCAAATAGATTATTCAGGCTGTTGTAGAGACGCAAAATTTTGCGTCTCTACAGGTTCGTCTGAAATAAGACCATTACGTTTGGTCGTTCGTTCTGTATTGTAGAGACGCGATTAATCGCGTCGCTACCGATAAATGGTGGTGACAAAAACGATGCAATAACATCAAAATTAACCCGTTATTAATGTTGGTAATGACGGGGCGGACAGTGGAGAGTGTGAAAATAGTGGCTGTCTCGTTAAAATATATTTCAATAAAACAAAGCAAAATTCCATTACAGCCATGTGCAAAATAAAAAACAACTGCTTTACTTTCTTATTTCTCTTATCATGTTTTGTTTTCAATTCTTGTAGCGACTACTCTACAAATTTAGGTGATGGCTATACATTTGTACACGAGGGTGAAAATTGGAACTATATATTTCACGGCTTACCATCAGAAGGAGGAGAAATAACGCCCAATGTCATGTCTTTTGATTATGACAGAAATTTTATTATTGCAAAACAAAAGCCCATGCCGTTTCAATACGGTTATGAGACAGGAGAAGAATATGAGAATAGAGTAGATACTATTCCAGTTTGTTATTGGCTGATAATCAAAAAGGAACATAAAACACTTGGGCCTATGGATTATGATAGTTTTCAGCGGCATAGAAAACAGTATAAAGTTCCTGATAAATTAGTGATAGAGAGATGATAGGGTGGAGGTCCTGGTAAAAATAAAGAGGAATAATTAGTTATTTTTCGTAAAAATGAAGAGGAATACTTGCCTGTTTTCTGCTAAAATGAAGAGGAAATTTTCAAAAAAAAATGGCACTTTTTCCCGTTTCCACGTTATTTATATGAATATGAAAATTATTTATATGAATATGAAAAATATACGACTGGCAATCATTTTTCTTGTACTTTTACTGTTGTGTGGTCACGTTTGTATGTCCCAGCATTCAACCAGGCACGTCTTGAAGACGCAGCAGGATATTGTCTCGTTTTTTGAAAAACATAATGAGATTTACAACGTATATCATGATTTTTACAAAAACAAACAGTTTGATTTGGCGATCAAACCTCTAAAAGAACTTGTAACATTCTTTGACACAACCACTTTTGACAGTAAGTGGGAGGAGGTTATGGTGTACAAGGAAGAATTGACAGCAAATATATATTATAATCTTGCTTGTTGTTACGCATTGACGGCACAAAAGAAACTGGCATTGGAAACACTGGAAAAATCCATACGCGTAGGTTACAAGGATTATCGTAATATGCTTA
>JAEEQA010000044.1 GCA_016285085.1 Bacteroidales bacterium | reverse complement strand
TCCTCCCCTACCCGCCGCTCTTCCGATCTGACCACGACGACCACGCCGAGCAGCCGCCCGAGCACGACGACCACGCCGAGCAGCACTAATAGCTCATCTTCCCGTAATAATGGCTCATACAACAATGGTTCGTCCCGTAGTAATAGTAGCTCGTACAACAATGGTTCGTCCCGTAGTAATAGTAGCTCGTACAACAGCGGTTCGTCCCGTAGTAATAGTAGCTCGTACAACAGCGGTTCGTCCCGCAGCAACAGCTCATACAACAGCGGTTCGTCCCGCAGCGGCAGCTCATACAGTGGAAGCTCTTCCCGTAGTGGAAGTTCCTATAGCGGGGGCTCACACAGCAGTGGCTCTCATAGTAGCGGAAGCTCCTATAGCGGGGGCTCACACAGTAGTTCCGGCAGCGGAAGAAGATAGAATTAGAAAATCTCCTATAACCGAAAATCTCTGTTTTGCGACAGAGATTTTTCTTATTTAAATAGTATGAAAGTTATTCAAAATGCGAACCTTAGGGATTATAATACATTCGGGATGGATGTTTCTTGCAAGTGCCTTTATTTGGTGGAAACAGCTGTAGATATTCCGGCATTGTTCGAGAAAGGAACCTTCGATTCGGAATACATGATGCTTGGGGATGGAAGTAACGTGTTGTTTACAAAGCCGTTTCAGGGTGCTGTCATAAAGATGGTGACAAAAGGCATCGCAAAACTGGACGAGGATGCGGATAATGTGTGGTTGAATGTGGCAGCTGGTGAAAAATGGGAGGATTTTGTGGAGCATTGCATTCAAAATCAATACTATGGAGTTGAAAATCTCATTGGGATTCCGGGATTGGTGGGAAGTTCGCCGGTGCAGAATATCGGAGCGTATGGGGTTGAGGTAAAGGATGTCATAGAAGAAGTGCGTGGCTGGCGGATTTCGGCGAAGTCGCCGTTCGCATTCAGAAATGAAGATTGCCAATTTAGTTATCGCAGTTCCGTATTCAAAACGGGGTTAAAAGGAGATTGCTTGATTACCGATGTGGTGTTCAAGTTGAAAAAAAAGGAGGACTATCACATTTCCTATCAAGGGCTTGCGGATGAGTTGCAAAAGAGTGATTTGTCCTTATCGCTTCGTCGTGTAGCTGATGCGGTGGTGGCTGTCAGGAACAGCAAGTTGCCAGACATACGGCAGTACGGCTGTGCGGGCAGCTTCTTTAAGAATCCAATAGTTGAAAAGGATGTACTTGATACATTGCGCAAGGAATTTCCCCACATGGTTTCTTATCCGTCCGGTGATGGAAAGGTGAAACTGGCGGCGGGGCAGCTGATAGACCTTGCAGGCATGAAGGGCGTTAGGGAAGGAAATGTCGGAGTATGGCCCCATCAGGCGCTGGTGATTGTGAATTACGGAAACGCCACCGGCGACGAGGTGGTGGCGTTTTATCGGAAAGTCCAGAAAAATGTAATGGAACGCTTTGGCATCCGGATAGAACCGGAGGTGAATGTTATCTGACGGATCAGGCCGTATGCATGCGGCGTGCCAGTTCCTGAGCCACGTATGATGCGACATCGTCGGCGTAGGATCCGCTGCCGAACCCTGCGTCGTAACCCAGTTCCTGTGCCAGTTCATGCGAGATACGGGGACCGCCGCACACGAGAATCACCTTGTCGCGGAGCCCTTCAGCCTCAAGCATTTCCACCAGTTCGGTCAGGTTTTTGATGTGGACATCCTTCTGGGTGACGGTTTGTGATACCAGCAGCACGTCGGCTTTCATTTCGATGGCCTTGGCGATGAACTCCTCATTGGGAACCTGGCTGCCCATATTCAAAGCTTCGAACATTTCATAACGTTCAATGCCATAGTGACCCGCATAGCCCTTCATGTTCATAATGGCGTCGATGCCGACAGTGTGCGCATCGGTGCCGGTGCTGGCACCAATGGCAATAATCTTGCGGCCGATGTGTTCACGGATGTATTCGTCGGTTTCGTGCATGTCCATCACCGTGGATTCCACTTTTGGAACATGGATGGAGGAGTAGTCCACCGTGTGTACCGTGGAACCGTAGCAGTTGAAGAAGGTATAGCCTTCTGTAAGTTCCTTGTAGTAAACGACCAATGGATTCTCAAATCCCATTTTTTTCATCAGCTGTTTGGCCGCTTCCACAGCCTCGTCGCCAGCCGGCACAGGCAGGGTGAAACTGATCTGTGTCTTGCCGTCGTTCATGGTGTCGCCGTATGGTTTAACTTTCGTTAAATCAAGGGTTTGATCAAAATCTTTTTGATCCATTGAATAAAGTCCGCCGCTCATTTTTCTCTATATTTTTATGGTTTGTTTGTTCTCAAAAAACGGAGTGCAAAATTACAATTTTTTTCAGTTTGTAAAGTTACAAGTTCATAAAGTTTTCAAGTTCATAATGGGGAGCATCAGAATGGTTTTGGAGTTTATTTTATTGTCATTTTTTCCAGTTGCAGAGTCCCCAATTCTCCGGACCAGTCTGCGTGATGAAAGAGTTCGGGCTCAAAGTTCATCACCTTGAAGAAGCAGGTGTCGGGAATCGCTTTCTTGACGAAAGGTTGATATGAAATCTGGTGGTATTCAAGTTCTTTCGCAGGAAGATTGTGAATGTCATCTGTATTTTCTGTCAACGGAGAGAACGAAAGGTTCCGGTCGAACTTGATTTTGGAATAACCTGGTGCGGAAATCTCAAAGTGATTGCATACGTCGTTGCAGTAGAGTTCAAAATATCCGGTTTCATTGCTGTAAGTGTTCATACCTACAGACCAGTTGTCGTTCCAGCCTCGGATGACCGCTCCTTCGATTCCGGTGTCGTTTCGTGCGTCGACAATTCTTCCGCTAATACGGATATTCCTGTATCCTACCATATTGTAGTAGTTGGAGGGGCGTTCATATTCTCGCGGGATATAGTTTTTTTCAAGGGTGGCAATGACGCAGGCGACCGGTTTCAGCGTGCCCTTGATGGAGAACTTGCTGTTGTTGTTTGTGGTGTGGGTGATGCCGCCGTGTTTCAATATGCCTGTATAGCTGGCCTCGAAAGAACCTCCTGGATTCTCTTGGTATTCCCACAGCCCGAAGCCGCAGCCGCCGGCATCTCGGGTGAGCTGGTAAGCTTCGCGCACAAACTGCGCCTGCTCTTCGTATGAAATGGAGTCGTTGTCAGCGGGGAGACCGGTTTCGCCGATTATCCACGGTTTGCCGCAATATTTTGAATACCAGTATATTTCGCTCGGCACCCGCAGCGGATGATAGGTGTGGAACTCCACAAAATCCACAGGAAGGACTGAACAGTCCCACTCGAATGCCTCAATGGGTTCTGAAAAGCCGATGGTGAACAGCTGGTTCGGTGCGTGTTCGGTCATCATTTGCTTCCACTGGCGGACAATGTCAACCGCATCGTCCTTTTGTCTCTTTGGCGCAGGGTCGAAATAGAGCGGTTCGTTCATGAAATCGTAGGCGAATAGGGTGGGGCAGTTTCTGAAGTGTTCCAAAAGCTCTATTGTAAATATTTGTAAATCATGATGTTCCTTAAAAGGGGGCTTGAGGAGCATCATCACCCGAAGACCTTGTGACTCAGCGATATTTACCAAATCATCCAGCCCCTTATAGATTGCCTTTCTGTCCCGTTTCTTATCAAGGTAGAATTTTCGGTCAGCCTGGTAGTAGTATCGTCCGTCATTGTCCTGATTGACGCGGTCGAAGCAGATCCGTAATGTATTGAACCCTAACTTTTTTATAAGAACAAAATGTCCGAGCATTTGTTCCTTGACATCCGACCGGGCAACGGCATCGGCATAGTTGCAGGAATCGTAGGTGAGAGAGGGTGCTACGACGAGCTGACTCCCCTTGCTGTGCAGAGAGACCATGTAGTTGAGCATCATTGGGAAAAATGGGTCATCCCCCGCTTGGAAATGGTTGTCCTCAATTGTGACGAAAGGTATGGAAACAACATCTCCCTGCCTTTTACAAGAGAAAAAAAAGATGACAATGCCTATGTAAAAAATGAATAACTTACAGGTTCTCACTTTATTTCACAATTAAATTCGTTTTCTTTGTCATCGGAAATGCTTTTTTTCGCTTCCACGATGCAGGTGTTGAGGTCGAAACCCATGAGGATGAACAGCGCGTTCCAATAGAGCCATAACAGGATGGCAAGGATGGCACCGAGGGAACCGTAAAGGACATTGTAATTGCTGAAGTTGGCGAAATAGTAGTTCATTGCGCTGAGGACAAGGATCATGGCAAGACTGGCGAATGTGGATCCGGCAGAGAAAAAGCGATACTCTTCCCGGTTGGCGGGGGCGAGGTAGTAAAAGGAGGAGATGAAAATGTAGATAAGGAAAAAGAGGAGGAGCCACTTGATGATGGAAAGGGTGGTCATCATCAGTTGCGGTGACTGGAAAATGTGGCTGTCAAGATAGCTGAAGCCCAGGGATGCACCCAGGAAGACCGCCACCGCCAGCAAAATGATGACGAACCACAGGGCAAGAATGAAAAGCACAACCCGCAACTGTTTGAGGAAAGGACGCCGGTGGCTTTGGTAGTATGTCGTGTTCATGATGTTGATGAGCGCGTTCACGCAGATGATGGCGAACACCAGTCCGAACCCGAAGGAGAACCATAGAAGGGTGCCGTTCTGCTTCATCACCACCTCTGTGATCATGTCGGAGATGGCGGGCCACACATACGTCGGGACAATGGATTCAATAAAACTGAGGATGGTAAGCCGTACCTCCTCGCCGAGAAAGGAGATGCCGGCGAACAGTGCCATGAGGAGTGGGATGAGGGCGATGAAAACCCGGTAGGTCATGGCTGCGGCACGATGAAAGAGAATCCCTTTGGAGAGCGATTCCACAAAGAAGTTCATCACAGTGCCCACGGGCACGCCCTGAAAGCCCGGAAGAGTAATCCGGTTAAAAAAAGCAATGGTGGCTTTGTACCAACGGAGATCTTTCAGCTTACTCATTGAGGAACGGACATTTTTCCACCTGTAGCACCTCGTGTGAGGTAGCGTCCATCAGGATGGCGACGACACTGCATTGGGTGAAATTCCATGACTTGTCGGCGCAGTCCAGTTGGTAGGATTTGGTGTAGCTGCTGTCGGCTGTAACCGTGCCCCCCTCGGAAATGAAGCTGCCAAAGGTGCCGTTCAGGGAGCCGCGCATAATATGGTTGTGCACATAGTCCTCAATGGTGTTGCTTCCGTCAATCTGTGGGCTTACGATACCGTCCTCAATGACAAAGAGCGCCAATTTGACGGGACTTTCATATTCGGTCAGCAGGGTGGTCTTTGTATGGACAGTAAGGGTGCTGCCTGAAAATTCATTGATGATCTGTATGGCAGCTGTTGGCGCCTGATGGTTGAATTGTCCAATGGCTTGCGCCCAGTTGTCCCTGTTCACACCGTAGGTGCCATTGTACGGGCTTTGGTCGAAGACAGCGCTGGGATACAATGAAATAGCGAAGTTTGTGGCCAGCTCTGTACCTTCGGCAGTGCGAAAGTCGTGGGGAAAGCTGGACGTGGGCGTAGCAAAAGATCCCGTATGCAAGCAAACCACTATCATGGTGTCGCCATAGGCATCCGACAAGGTGTTGAGGATGCGATGCCCTTCGGGACAATTGGGACATTTGTGTCCGGTGAACTCCTCCACCAGAATTTTCTTATAGACGGCTTCTTTGTCCAATTCAGGGAATTCCACCGTGGTTTCCACACTTTCATCGTATTGAAGGTAAGGTCCTTCTATCTTGTCGCAAGAAGAAAGGAGGACGGTGACAGCGATGAAAGTCAGGATGAATGTGATTTTTTTCATATCTCAATGCGTTGTTTTCTGATGATGGTTAAAAGGAAGTGGTGACGGACAGGCCGAGGCCGTAGGAGGCAGGCACACTGCGGCACACACCGCCGATGCACAATATCCCTTCCTTCGTTTTGCCGAAATTAAGGGCAATGCGGGTGGTCTTGATGACGAAGGCTGCGGCGATGTTGTAGTAGTGGATGCGCTGGTTCTTGACTTCGTTGCCGTAGTTCCATTGGTCGCTGACGGAGATGAACCAGTGCGGGGCGATGGAATATTCCAGAATGCCGTACAGCCAGCTGCCGTCGTCCTCTTTGGCGTAAAGATGGTCCACCTCGAACTTCAGGGCGTGCTTGGTGTTGACCTTGTAGGTGACGCGGCCCATCACGTTGTGCCCGCGGAAAAGCGGACTGGCGTGGCCTTGCAGGATGGTGAGGTTGTAGGTGATGAAGTTGTAGGCGAGGTCTAATTTCCACTTCTTGTTGTTGAAGCGATGGCTGATTTCAAGACCGAGATCCTGGTACAGCAGTTCGGGCCCGAACTTGAAGAAGGAGGAGGTGTAGCCATCGGTTCCGGTCATCGTGCCGTGTTCGTTGGCCTCCGGCACTAATTTCTGTTCCACGTTGTGGAAACGGGCGTAGTTGAGGGTGAGGTCGACGCCGTACTTGCCGCCGAGCTTCGAGTTCTTCGGAATCTTGTAGTTGACCTGCGCCTGAACGCCGATTTGGCCGTTGGGCTGGCTGGCATAACTGTAGTTTCCGAGGAGTGCGTAGGAATACTGCCGGCATACCGAAGGAATGTAGTTGATTGCCAGCAGGGGAGTGGTGGCGGCGATGTCGCGCTGGCTGCGGAAATCCATGTTGTCGGAACGGAGGAAGGAGGCCTCCACGCCGAATCCTTTCATGGAATAGGATGCGCTGATCAACAGTGCATTACCGGTCTTGTAGATGTAGCTGTTGGTGTTGTTCGGGTCTTTGCCTTTGTGGGCGAATTCGCTTTCGAGACGGAAGCCTTTGTATCCGAAGTTGAGGCGTGCGGCCCAGGTGGCGGTGTTTTGCGGAATCTTGTCGGTGGGAATGATGCCGCTGGCAATGTCGCCTATGGGGAAGTTGACGAAAATCTCGTTTTCCGCCTTCTCGTACTTGCTGACGAAACTTCCGCCGATGGCAGCGGTGAAGCCCTTTTCAGAAATCTTCGGAATCATGTCGCTGAAGGAGATCTCGGCGTCGAGGCCGCGGATGTGGTCCTTTCTTTTGGCATATTCAAAGTCGAAGTTCTTGCGTTCCAGGCCCCAGACCCCTTTCAGCATGATGCCCTTGTAGGGAGTAACGCGGATGCGGGCGCCGAGCAGGCTGTTATCGATGCCGAGTTGCCGGTCCTCGTAGGCGCGGAGGGCAAATCCGTTGCCGAACTGCTCGTAGAACGTACCGGCGGTCACTTGGATGAAATCGTTCTTGTAGTCAAGAAAATAGTTGGTCAACCCTTGCCCTTTGTACCCGATGTCCTCAAAATCGATCAGCGGGAAACTGTAGAATTCATAGCGTACACCGGCTGTGAATCCGCCATTGGTATAGTTGACATTCAACCATGTGTTGGCACGCACTTTTTCCTTTACCTCTTTTGCATTCATCAATGAATCAGGGATGTAGTACATCCCGTTGAAGCCGAAATCGCCGCTGATATGCCCCAGTTTCGACTGTGCCGACAAAGTAAAAATCCCCGCCGTAAAAACGGAGAGGAGCAAAATTTTTGCTATATGTTTCATATTCAGGAATTATTCGCTTTTGACAAGGCTTTTCAGCACTTCGTACACCTCTTCCTCGCCGCCGGGGGCGTAGGAGGTGTGCGACCAGACCAGTTCGCCGTTTTTGTTGTAGATGCAGAGGAAAGGCACATCCACCACGTTCAGCGCCCGTTTCAGGTCGGAGTTGACATCTTGCAGCACAATGTAGTCCCATCCTTTTGCGCGGACAAACGGCGCCACTTTGGAGGCGGAGCGGCTGTCGTCGATGGAAACGGCATACAGTTTGACGCCGAGTTCATCCGCCCACTCCTCATACACGAGAGAGATGGCTTCCAGTTCCTCGATGCAGGGTTTGCACCAGGTAGCCCACAGGCTGACGATGAACGGGTGTTCGCCGTTGTAGAACTCCTTGGTTGACATGACGTCGCCCTCAAGGGTCTTCAGTTCTATGGAAGGGATGCGGGAACCGCCGGCAGGTTTTTCTTGGGCAAATGCAGAAAGGCCAAATGCCAGACAGAACAACAAAATGACAATCTTTTTCATTGTTTTTATGATTTATGATTTAGGGCTGCAAAGATACGATTTTAGTTTGAAAGTTTATTTGAAGGGATGAAAATCTTTCACCCGTGCTTTGAAAGTTGTATTTTTGCCGTTCATTTAAAAATGGATGAGTCATGAAGGTCTCAATTTTGAATATAGGAGATGAACTCCTTATAGGACAGGTTGTTAATACGAATGCGGCGCAGATGTCGCAGATGCTCACGCAGGCGGGAATGGCGGTTTCCGGAGTCTTCACCGTCGGTGATTTGTCCGAAGATATTGAAAAATATCTTCGCCATTGCCTTTCGGTCAGCGATGCCGTTCTGATTACGGGCGGCCTCGGTCCCACCAAGGATGACATCACCAAGAAGACTTTGTGTGATTTTTTCGGAAGCGAACTTTATGAGAATGAGGAGGCTTTGGAAAATGTACGCCGCATTGTCGCATCCCACGGGCGGGAACTGACCGAAATCAACCGGTTGCAGGCGTGGGTTCCCCGCTGCTGCACGATGATCAACAATGTGTTGGGTACGGCTCCCTGCATGTGGTTTGAAACGGATGACCGTCCTTCAAAAGTGGTTGTCTCGCTGCCGGGCGTTCCTTTCGAGATGGTGAACTTGATGGAAACAGAGGTGGTCCCGCGTCTGAAGGCGCATTTCAGGATGGGTGCCATTGTCAACAAGAATGTGTTGTTGCACGGCATAGGGGAGTCGTTTCTGAGCGACCTGATTGAGCCGTGGGAACTGGCGCTGCCGGAAAACATCCGTCTGGCTTACCTGCCGCAGCCGGGTTTGATGAAGTTGCGGCTGACTGCGCGGGGCGACGACTCCGCAAAACTGCAAAGTCAGATTGATGAAGCTCTGAGCGGACTATATCCTCTTGCTGGCCAATATATTGTGGGTGAAGATGCGGAGTCGTTGCCGGAGTTGGTGGCACGGACGATGGCGGGCAAGACGCTGGCTACGGCCGAAAGCTGCACAGGCGGGAATATTGCCGCCAAGTTGACGGCGTTGGCCGGAGCTTCCGGGTATTTCCGGGGCGGGATTGTAGCCTACAGCAATGAGGTGAAGGAGTGTGCATTGGGCGTCCGTCATGAGACGCTGGTACGGCATGGCGCCGTGAGTGAGGAGACGGTCCGGGAGATGGCGGCGGGTGCGAGAGAACGGCTCGGCGCCGACTATGCCGTGGCGACGACGGGCGTGGCTGGACCTTCCGGAGGCACCCCTGAAAAACCAGTGGGAACGGTGTGGATCGCTGTCGCTTCGAAAGAGGAAGTTCATGCTGAACTTCTGCATCTTACGGGTCGTCGTGCACAAATTGTGGAGCGGACATGCAACGCCGTTTTTGCAGCATTGTTAAAAGTGTATAATAAATGGGTGTAACGGCCCGTTACAGACAAGCACAAACTGAGCGCAAGAACTCCTTTGCAACGGAGTGAAATTTTGTTGTATCTTTGCAGGCTTTTCTTGAGAGATGAAGAAACGTCGCATTTTTTTCGTGATTTTCGGGATGATTGCACTGGTTGCAACCGTCATCACATTGGCAATCAATGTGTACCACTTGTATGTGGAGGCTGAAAAGGCGCAAAAAACCGCCTTCACCGGCAACATCCTCACCGTGGGACGCGAAATTGTGCAGCACATCAACTCGGATTTGAGCCGCAGCACCGACCGCAAACAACCCGCCCATGACGACTCTGCGCACACCCGCAACAAACAAACTTTCCTTTTCGACAAGCAGCCGGTGGCCCTCATCAACGAGACCACCATTGACTACAACGGAAACACCATCGTCCTCCACAAGGACACCACCTTCCTGACAGACCCGAACGACACCCTCTCGTCCGACAGCCTGCTCTCCATTCCGGTGCTTTCCGCCACCGACAGCGCCGAACTTCAGGCCTTTTCCGACCTCATTCTCGACAACATTGACCAGGACTCTCTCCGGGGATTCATTCATAACATTTTATTTATGAATAAATTGCCCATAGATTTTGATTTCTGCATCTACAACGTGCCCGAAAACAAATTCGTCATCCCGCCGAAAGTCAACTACCGCGAACTGCTCAACAAGGGGTACGTCTTCGCCCTCACCAAGGACAAAGAGCGCTCCACCTCGCACTATTTCGTCCTCTTCTTCCCGTCCGAACGCGCCTATTTCATGCGCAATATGAAGTCGATCCTCTTCCCCATCATCGGGATTTTGGTGATCATCACCTTGCTGATTGCCCTGCTGATACTCTCCCTGAGCCAGCAGAAAATCAACGAGGATGTCAAAAACGACTTCATCAACAACATCACGCACGAGTTCAAGACCCCGATTTCCACTATCTCGCTTGCCTGCTCCGCAATGGAGGACCCTGTCATCCGCGAGAACGTCCCGATGATGATGGACTATGTTTCCATCGTACAGACTGAAAACAACCGTCTTAAAAAGATGGTTGACAACATCTTGCAATTGGCACGTCTGAAACGCGGACAGCTCCAGCTCCGTCAGGAAAAGCTGGATGTCCATGCCATGCTCCGTTCCATCTCTGAAAATATCTCGCTACAGGTTTCCAGCAAGAACGGCCTTCTCACCACCCGTCTCGACGCGCCGATCGCGACCATCGTCGGAGACCCCACCCACATTGAATCCGTGCTGGTCAATCTGATCGAAAACGCCCTGAAATATTCGCCCGAAAAGCCCGAAATCACCATCTCCACCTGGAACGAAAAGAAATATCTGGTGGTTTCCATCAAGGACAACGGAATCGGAATCCCGAAGAAAAGCCTGCGCCACGTCTTTGACGAGTTCTATCGTGTGCCGAAAGGGAACATCCACGATGTAAAGGGCTATGGCATCGGGTTGCATTATGTGAAAAAAATCATCCAGAAACACAGCGGAAAAATTAAAGTTGAAAGTGAATTGAATCATGGAAGTACATTTTTGGTGTATCTTCCTTTAAAATAAATAGTTATGGATAAAAAATATCGTATTTTACTGGCCGAGGACGACGTCAATCTCGGAAAAGTGGTCTGCACTTACCTGAACGCCAAGAATTTCGAGGTTTCCCATGCCAACAACGGTGAAGTGGCTTACGAGATGTTCTGCTCTTCCAACAATTTCGACATCTGCCTGATTGACGTGATGATGCCCATTCAAGATGGTTTCACGTTGGCCAAGAGCATTCGAAAAGTGGATACCAACATCCCGATCATCTTCCTCACAGCAAAAAGCCAGTCCGACGACATCGTGGAGGGTCTCAGCATCGGCGACGACTACATCACCAAGCCGTTCGACTGGGATGTGTTGCTGGCCCGCATCCAGGCGGCACTCCGCCGCGCCGGCAAGAGCGAAGAGAATATAACCGTCTATCAGATAGGCGGTATCACTTTCGACACCACCCGTCAGGTGCTGGCGAAGGACGGACGGGAAACCAAAATCTCCACCCGCGAGACCGAAGTGCTGACCATGCTCGTCCAGAAGAAAAACGAGGTTTTGGAACGTGGCTTCGCCCTCAAGAAAATCTGGGGCGACGACAGCTTCTACAACGCCCGCACAATGGATGTCTATATTACCAAACTGCGCAAATATTTCAAGGACGAACCCGGCGTGAAAATCATCAACGTACACGGTGTCGGTTTCAAACTTGTTATGTAAAAATCTATTTCATAACCATTTGCAACAATGCTCCGCTTCATTTTAAAAAGAATCGGTTATGGTTTCCTGTTGATGATGGGCGTGATCACGCTCGTCTTCTTCCTGTTCACTATCCTGCCGAGCGATCCCGCCCGCATGATGATGGGGCAGCGGAGCGACCTTGACACCGAGGCGGCCATCCGTAAGGAGATGGGCCTTGACCTGCCTGTCGGTGTCCAGTATTTGGCCTACCTCAACGACCTCTCGCCCATCTCCTGGCACAAAACGGAAGACAAGGAATCGTTCTTTTTCCTTAATGACGAGAACTATCATTACAAAAAAATCGTCTCTTTCAAGGAGTCGGCGTTGGTGCTGAAAGCGCCGTACATGCGCCGCTCGTACCAGAGCAAACGGCCTGTGGCAGAAATCATTGCGGAGGCCTTTCCGAAAACGGCGCTTTTGGCGGTGGTTTCCATCCTTTTCGCCATTGTGGTGGGCATCTTCATCGGCATCCTTTGCGCCATATACAAGGGCACCTGGTTCGACAAGTCGGCGCTGCTGGTGTCGGTGCTGGGCATGTCGGTGCCGTCGTTCTTCGCCGCCATCCTCTTTGCCTGGATTTTCGCCTTCCTTTTGTCCGACTACACAGGGCTGAGCATGTTCGGCAGTCTCTACTCAGTGGACGACTACGGGTGTGGACAATATCTTGACTTGAAGAACATTATCCTTCCCGCCATCACCTTGGGCATCCGTCCGTTGGCCATCGTCATCGAGCTGACCAAGAACTCGGTTTTGGACGTGATGGCGCAGGACTACATCCGCACGGCGCGGGCCAAAGGCGTGCCGTCGGCGCAGATCATCTGGAAGCACGCCTTGAAAAACGCCCTGAACCCCGTGGTGACGGCCATTTCCGGCTGGCTCGCCTCGCTGCTTGCCGGTGCCGTTTTCGTGGAGTACATCTTCGACTGGAAGGGCATGGGCGTGGTGATTGTGGATGCCCTCGACAAGTACGATTTCCCCGTGGTAATGGGGTCTCTCCTCTATGTTTCTGTAATATTGGTGATTATCAACATCGTGGTGGACATCATCTACGGATGGTTGGATCCGAGGGTGAAGACAGCGGCATAGAACGAAACGTAAAGTAAAAATTGACCATTGATACGATGATAATTCCTCCCTATCTACACTCCGGTGACGTGGTCGGCATCGTGGCGCCGGCGCGCAAGATTTCGGCCCAAGAGCTGAAACCCGCCATCGAATTCCTGGAAATGAACGGTTTCCGTGTGGCGCTCGGCAAGAACATCTTCGCCAAGGACAACCAGTTCGCCGGCACCGACGAGCAGCGTGCCGCCGACTTCCAGACCTTTTTGGATGACCCCGACATCCGCGCCATCCTTTGTGCCCGGGGCGGCTACGGCTCTGTCCGCATCATCGACCGCCTTGATTTCAGCGGCTTTGTCCAAAGCCCGAAGTGGATCTGCGGGTACAGCGACGTCACCGTGTTCCACTCGCATCTGCATGCTCTGGGTTATGCCACGCTGCACGGCACCATGCCCATCAACATCAAGGAGGAGGATTTCTACAGTCCCAGCAACACCTCGCTGGTCCGTGGCCTCACGGGAAAAAGCCTTGCCTATACGGTTCCGGCGCAGCCGCTCAACCGCTGCGGCGAAGTCACCGCGCCCATCGTCGGCGGCAACCTTTCCATCCTCTACTCGCTGCTGGCCTCCGGCTCCGACCTCGACACCGACGGCAAAATCTTGTTCATCGAGGATCTGGACGAATACCTCTACCATATCGACCGGATGATGATGGCCCTGAAACGCTCCGGCAAGTTGGCGAAGCTGGCGGGACTGCTGGTCGGCGGGATGTCGGACATGAACGACAACACCATTCCGTTCGGCCACACGGCGGAGGAGATCATCGCCCATGTAACGGAAGAGTACGGTTATCCCGTCTGTTACGGCTTCCCGGCGGGGCATATCGAGGAGAACATGGCCCTGCGCCTCGGCACGGAAGCCACTCTCACCGTCACGGGAAAGCAGAGTGTGCTTAAATTCTGATTCTATAGATTTTCCTACATCCTTACCCACCGCCAAAGCTCTTTCCACGTCACTTTTTTGCCGTACATCAACAGGCCTGTGCGGTAGATTTTGGCCGAAAGCCACACGCAGAGGATGAACGTGCCGACGAGCAGGGCGATGGAGAGCAGAAGTTCCCAAAGCGGCACACCCGACGGAATGCGGTACAGCATGGCGATAGGGGAGGTGAACGGGATGATGGACAGCCACTTGACCAACGTGCTCTGGGCCGATGCCTCCATCGAGATAATCATGATGGTGAGAATGAGCGGCAGACTGACGGGCAAAACGAACTGGTTGGAGTCGGTCTCATTGTCGGTGGCGGAGCCGAGGCCCGCGAACAGGGAGGCGTAGATCAGGTAGCCAAACAGGAAATAGATGAAGAAGCAGATGATCAGCGTGGTGAAGGGAAAACTGTAGAAGGCGGAAATGTCGCTGAAAAGGCTGCCGTTCTGGATCTGCATTGTTTCGGCGGCGGCGGTTGCCGATGCCACGTCGGGGCCAGCGACGGTTGTTTCGCTGAAGATGGCGGGCAGCAGGAACTGCACCCCGAACAGCAGCACCACCGCCAGCGCGATCTGCATCGCGAACTGGAGGATGCCGACCAACGCCACCCCGATGATTTTGCCCATCATGAACTCAAACGGCTTCACCGACGAGATGATGATTTCCACGATGCGGTTGGCCTTTTCCTCAATGGAACTGCGCATCACCTGGTTGGCATACATGAACACGAAAAAGTAGATCAGCACCCCGCAGATCAGGCCGACAATGCGGTTGAGAATCATCATGCTGGCCCGCTCCTGCCCGTCGGCATCGATCTGCACCGCAGCCACCGAGCTTTGCGAGGTCTGCTTGATGATTTCGTATTTCTTCAGGTCAATGTGGAAGGTGTCCATCAACGTCCGGTCAAAGAGGATTTTGTCCATCTGGTCCGTCACGCGCCCTTCCAGCGACAATGGCGGCTCCTCGTGGTAGTACAGGTTCGCCTGGTTCGACTGCGAGCCGCTCAGGATATGCAACACCGCGTCGCACTCTCCGTCAATGCACCGCTTCTTCAGTGACTCAATCTCCCCGCTCGGGTACTCGAACCGCACCTTTTCCGTGTTTTCGAACTTGTTGATGAAATAGTCGTTCTCGTCCAAAACAAAGACCGTGCACTCTTTGTCCGTCTTTTGGGCGATATAAACGGGGATGACAATCAAGGCAATGAGCATCAAGGGCATCAGCAATGTGGTGATGATGAAGGACTTCTTTTTCACCCTTGAAAAAAACTCGCGCTCTATGATGATGGGGATTTTGGACATGGTTTTGGTTCTTGAATTATCGAATTATTTTTTTTCTACTACCCCGGCCTGCGGCCACCCCTTCTACATAGAAGGGGAATTTACCTCCTACCTTTTACCTTCTACTTTATATCACTCAATTTTCAGTTTTCAATTTTCAGTTTTCAGTTTCCCACTGCCTTGATGAATACTTCGTTCATGGAGGGGAGGATTTCGTGGAAGGCGGTGATGGTATGTTGTTGTTCAATAAGATGTTGCAAAAGCAGGTTCGACGGCGTTCCGTTGAGAATCTGGATGTTGAGGGCGGTTTCGTTGTCGTTTTTTTCTTTTTTTACTACTTGGAAATCCGACGGCAGGTTGGAGGTGTCGATGTCGCCCTCCACGGTGATGCGGTAGAGGTGCTGTCGGAACCGGCGGCGCACCTCGTTGATTTCGCCGTTGAGGATCACCCTGCCGTGGTTGACGAGGGCGATTTCATCGCAGATTTCTTCTACGGAGGCCATGTTGTGGGTGGAGAGGATGACCGTCGCGCCCTGTTCCTTCAGCCGCAGGATTTCCTGCTTGAGGGTTTCGGCGTTCACGGGGTCGAAGCCGGAGAAGGGTTCGTCGAAAATCAGGAAGTCGGGCTGGTGCACCACGGTGGCGATGAACTGTATTTTCTGCTGCATCCCCTTGGAGAGCTCCTCCACGCGGCGGTTCCACCACGAGTCGATGCCGAACCGTTGGAACCACTCCTTGAGTCGGCGGGTGGCCTCCTGCTTCGACAGGCCGCGCAGGCGCGCCAGATAGACGACCTGCTCCGACACTTTCATCTTTTTGTAAAGGCCCCGCTCCTCGGGCAGATAGCCGATGTTCTCCACATCTTTTGCCTCAAGCGGATGTCCATGGAAGAACACCTGTCCGCTGTCGGGCATGGTGATGTGGGTGAGGATGCGGATGAGGGTGGTCTTGCCGGCACCGTTGGGACCGAGCAGTCCGAAAATGCGGCCTTCGGGAATGTCCAACGTCAGCCCGTCCAACGCCAGCTGGTTGGAGAATTTTTTTGTAACGTCTTTTATTTCAATGATGTTCATGCGGTAGGTTCTGCAGAGGCTTTTTTCTTTTTCTTTTTCTTCTTTTTCTTCTTGGTGGAATTGTTCACCACACTGCCTTTGGCCAGCAGCTCCTGACTGGGCGTGAAGACAAAGTCTTTCGGAAGAACGATTTGAGAGTCGGACATTTCCATCAATTGCTGGGCAATGATGCTGTCTTCCACGGTGTCGCGGTTCCATGTCAGGTACAGTTTTTTCATCAGGTTGGCGATGTCGCGCACGAGTTGTTCTTTCTGCGGGCCTTCCGGGTACCCCGAAACCTCCTTGATGATCTTCTCGAGATAGCGGCCGTAGGAGCGGATGTGGATGCCGCCGCGCCGATACTCTACCGGTTCAAGCGTCTTTTCCTGTTTCTCCACGGGGACTGGTTTGGGGAACGGCGCGTCCACGTCCAGCTGGTAGTTGGAGATGATGAAGAGGTGGTCCCACAGCTTGTGCCAGTAGTCCGCCGACTCCTGTTTGCGCGGCTTTATTTCGGCATTGTTGTTTCCGGTGGCGGCGCCTGCCGGGTTGGCCTGCGACATCGTCTTCACGATGGCCCGCGCCACCTCGTTGCGGCGTTTGCGGTCCTCAATCTTCACGGCCTCCTCGATCATTTTCTGGATGTTTCGCCCATATTCTCTGATAACCAGTTGGTTTCGGGCGGTGTTGTATTCAAGCATAGTTTAAAAATTAGTCGGCAAAGATACGATAAAGTTTGGAAAAGGTGATTTTATTGTTGTGAACAAAGCTGTTGCACGATGAACTCGTCCGATTTCCCGTCGCCGTAGAGTGGCACGGAGTAGTCGGGACGGGCAGCGAGCATGGCTTCTGCTGCTGCGGTGATTTCGTCGGGACAGCTGCCGGCCAAGCGGTTGTAGCCGCCCGCCACGAGCTCCACCCACTCGGTTTCGTTGCGCAGGGTCACGCAGGGTCGGCGGAAGAAGAAGGCCTCCTTCTGCACCCCGCCGCTGTCGGTCATCACCAGGGAACAGTGCTGCAGCAGCCACACCATCTCAAAGTAACCGACCGGTTCGATGAACCGGATGGGGGAGGCGGCGCGGTTGTAGCCCATCGCGTCCAGCTTGGCGCGGGTGCGCGGGTGCAACGGCAACACCACAGGCAGGTGCCTTTCCGAAACTGTCTCCAACCCCTGCATCAGGGCGGCGAGGACTTCGGGCGTGTCGGTGTTTTCGGCACGGTGGAGCGTGCAGAGGATGAAGTGCTCCGGCAGTTCCGTCTGCGGCGGGCGGGCGGAGCTGCTGTAAAATAATGAGGCATCGTACATCACGTCGCCGGTGCGCACGATTTGGGTGTCAATATTGTCGTAGCCCTCCCGCCGCAGGTTGTCGATGGCGGTTTGCGTGGGGCAGAACAGGAGGTTGCTGACTCGGTCGGTGAGGATGCGGTTGATTTCTTCCGGCATCTGCATGTTGAAGGAGCGCAAACCGGCCTCCACATGTGCCAGACGGATGTGCAACTTGCTGGCTGCCAGTGCTCCCGCCAATGTTGAATCGGTGTCGCCATACACCAGCACCCAGTCGGGGCGCTCTTGAAGCATCACTGCCTCAATCTGTTCCATCATCCGGCCTGTCATCGCGCCGTGGGTCAACCCGCTGATGCCCAAATTGTACTTGGGCTCCGGGATGGACATCTCCGCGAAAAACACCTCCGACATATTGCCGTCGTAGTGCTGGCCTGTATGGACAATGACCTCCTCAATGCCGCCGACTTTGGCGAACGCACGGCTCACCACGGCGGCCTTCACAAACTGGGGACGTGCCCCGACTATGGTTAAACACTTCATCATGAAATGGTTATGATTCTTGTATGCAATCTATAAAACGCTTAGCCAATACCGAATAGGTGTGGTTCTCCAGCACGAACCGTTTGCCATGGGCTCCCATCTGCCTACGTTCCTCTTCGGACATTTGGCTCAATTTCTCCATTGCGCCCGCAATCGCAGCGGCATTTCCGGGTTCCACCGACAGACCGCAGTCCGCCTCGGCCACAGGGTCGTTGCCCGCCTCCACCGCGTGCACCACCGGTTTCTCACTCATCATATAGTCGAAAATCTTGTTGGGCGATATGCCGAAACGGTACAGCGGATTTCGGTTCCAACCCAAATAGAGAATGTCCATCTCTGCGAGAAAAGACGGAATCGCCTTTTTCGGAATCGGGTTCAGGAACCATACACTTTCAATATGTTCTTTCTCAACTCTTTGGGAAAGACGATCCTTCTCAGTTCCGTTCCCCACCAATACGATGGCAAAACGCTGCTTGTCCATCCGTTTCGCGGCATCCAGCAGCACGTCCAGGCTGTTGGAAAGCGCGTGGCCGCCGGCATAACCGACCAGGAAACGTCCTTCTGCCTTCAGTTGGTCAATCAGCTGCCGATGTTCAGCAGGCAGTAGTTCGGGCTGTTCCCAATCTTCCAAAACGATGCCGTTGGGCACATAGTGGAACTTTTCGGCGGGAAGTCCGTGCTCGATGCAGTGTTCCGCGGCTTTCGGAAGCATGCAGACCACGCCGTCGCAGTGGCGGTAGGCGAAATCCTCCGCACGCTGCATCACGCGGATGAACGGGTGGCGCGGACTGTATCCGCCCAGTTCCATCGGCGACAGTGGCCAGAGGTCGTGGATCTCGTAAACCATCTTCGCCCCGTAATGGCGGGCGATTTTATAAGCTACATAATTATCTAATGGATAAGTAGATGAGGCAATCACTACATCGGGAACGAAATCGCGAAGCAGTTGTTTGTATATTACAAAAAGTTTTCCGATGAACAGGGCCATCGAAATGATGCGCCCGATTCCGTTGCCCTGATAGCAGTTGGTCTTGATCCACGAATAGGAAATACCATCAACAATTTCCTCCTTTCTTTTAACAGGTTGCTGCTTGCGCAGATGCGAAAACGAGGCTCCTACAATGCGGGTTTGATGCCCCATCTTCAGCCATTCACGAGCCATATAGTAGGGTCGGAACTCCATCCCGAGGGAGGGCGAACCGGCGTAGTGATTAATCAGCAGTATGTTCATCGGAGCATTATTTTTCAAACAAGGTTTTATAAAACGATTTCAGCGCATCCGCCTGCGAATTCCAACTGTACTTTTCAACGGCGGCCTTCCGTCCATTGGCACCCAATTCCTTGGCAACATCCACATTCTCAACCAATTTTCGTATGGCTTCAGCGGTCGCTTCCGTATCGAAGGGGTTGACACAAAGCCCGCAGTGGTTCTTCTCCACGATGTCGCGCCAGAGGGGGAAGTCGGAACAGATGACAGGAATTCCGGCGGCCATGTACTCAAACAGCTTGATGGGCAGCGAGTCCACATAACTGGGCAGCGGGTGCAGCAACAACAGTCCCGCCATCGACTCCGCCAGCAGTCGGTTGATCTCCTGACGACCGATAAAACCGCGGTAATCCACTCTTTCCCAGCCGTTTTTATGTTTCATTTCCCCTTGCAGGGATTCGGGGGAGAACTTGCCGGCCAGTTTCAACTCCACTCCCGATTTTTCCACCGCCTGCACCATTTCGCGAATGCCGCGTTCCACGAAGATGCCGCCCACGTAACACACCGCCCTCGTTTTGGCGTTCCAGTCGCCGCACGCGGTGATCTCATCGAGAATGGGGTAGTTGCACACGCAGCCGACAGGCTTTTTCGTCACTTTGCGGAAACGGTCTTGGATGTGCGGGGTGGCCGCGATGACCGCCGTCATCTTGCGAACAAAGTGGTTCTCAACCTTTTCCGTCACCGCAGATACGATACCCCGCAGGGGTTTCGGAATCCACGGCTTGGTGAGGATCTGGCGCGGAAGGTCTTCGTGGCTGTCATACACGACCAACTTGCCCCTGCGTGCCAGCCTCCTCCCTGTCGAAAGAAGTTCGGAATCATGGAAATGATACAGGGCGGCGTCAATTTCCATGGCTTTTTGGTATGCCAGCTTCGAGAACCGGGACATCCGTTCGCGCCGTCCGGAGGGCTTGCCAATGTCATGGATGTGTATTCCGTTCGCCACCTCATCGCCCTTGCCGTCCGCCACAATCAGATGTACCTCATAGTCAGTGGCCAACGAGCGGCACTCTTTATGGAAGATGCGTACGTCGTAACGCGGATGGACCGTGGTGATATGGCAGATTCTTATCGGCATATTCTTTCGTACATTTGTAAATATTTTCTCCGATTGGCCTCTTTGGTGGCGGTTTCCTCCACAATTTTCCGGTTCATCGCCGCCGCCTCCATCGGGATTCCAGTCGCTTTTGAAATAAACTCCTGATGTATATCTTTCACAATCACGCCGTTAACCCCGTCTTGAATCCACTCGTGAAGGGAGGGAACATCGGCCACTACGGGGATGCAGCCCATGCTCATCGCCTCGAAGAGGCTGTTGGGACGGGCATCGCTTTCGGGGATGGAGACCCATATTTTGGCAATGGAATAGTAGTGGAAATTCCGCTCACTGTCGAGCCATCCCACAAACTCCACCTTGTCGTTGATATTCAGTTCTTCAACAAGTTCTTTCAGCTTTTCCGTCTCACTGCCCGTGGCCGCCAGCACTAACTTCCAGTCGGGTGCATGTTCGGAGAACTTCGCAAAGGCACGGATGATGGCATCAATCCGATAGAGCGGGTTGTGCAGGCGGTTTGAGAACACAACATTTTGTTTTTCATCTATTTGCGAATGCAGTTCGATTCCCAGGTTGGCCAACGGAATTTCCAGTTCCCTGCCGGCAAGTCGCCGCATCTCAGAAGCCACATACTGCGAATTGGCGGTGTAGTGGTCGCCGTGGCGCAGGATGAACTGCACCATTTTTTTCAGGATGAACGACCTTTTCGGATTTACAAGGACGTCACTTCCCCAGGCCATAATCATTGTGGGTACGCGGCGGCGGATAGCCAGCAAGGAGTAAAAACACGGGGTCGTAAGTTGGTGAATGTGAATCACATCGGGTTTGAACTCCCGAATGGCTCTGCGTATGGCCTTGACAAATCGGAGGATTTGAAGCGGGTGGCGCACGGAGCAGACAAACGCCTCCGACCCAGGGATC
>JAEEQA010000122.1 GCA_016285085.1 Bacteroidales bacterium | reverse complement strand
AATTTGATCCTGCACTAAAAAAAGTGCAGTTTTTGTAAAATACTGCACTAAAAAGGTCACACAGAAAGCAGGGCAAAAAAAATCCCCCATTGAGGGAGATTTTGTGCGGATGAGGAGACTCGAACTCCTACTCCTTTCGGAACCAGATCCTAAGTCTGGCGCGGCTACCAATTACGCCACACCCGCCCGAGAATTGCGCGGCAAAAATACAACATAATTGCACACAAACCCCCACCACCGCCCTAATTATTTCAGAATCCCTCAAATCCCTTAAATCTTTCAAATCTTCAAATCTCTCAAATCTGTGAATCTCTCAAATCTGCGAATCTTTCAAATCTTTCAAATCCAAGATACAGAATTTTTCCGTAACTTTGCGCCCGCAAATTGCAACTGCAAACCTTCACGATAACAACACAATCAAAATATCTTAAATCAAATATTTATGGCTAAATTACTATTATTGGGAGACGAAGCCATCGCGCAAGGCGCACTTGACGCTGGCTTGTCCGGAGTTTACGCTTATCCGGGCACCCCGTCCACGGAAATCACCGAGTACATCCAGAACTCCAAGCAGGCCGCCGAGGGGCACATCCACAGCATCTGGGCCGGCAACGAAAAGACCGCCA
Organism: Bacteroidales bacterium; assembly: GCA_016285085.1. Taxonomy (GTDB): domain Bacteria; phylum Bacteroidota; class Bacteroidia; order Bacteroidales; family WCHB1-69; genus UBA1756. The sequence continues at coordinate 3,623 of JAEEQA010000122.1, read as the reverse complement.
TGGAGTCCGCCATCGGTATGTCCTACGCCGGCAAACGCGCCCTCGTGTGCATGAAGCACGTCGGGCTCAACGTGGCCGCCGACCCGTTCATGAACTCCTCCATCACCGGCGCCAACGGCGGTCTGGTGGTGCTTGTCGCCGACGACCCGTCGATGCACTCCTCACAGGACGAGCAGGATTCGCGCTACTACGCCAAGTTCGCCCTCATCCCCACCATGGAGCCGTCGAACCAGCAGGAGGCCTACGACATGGCCTACGACGCTTTCGAACTCTCCGAGAAGTTCCACACCCCCGTGCTGCTGCGCGTCACCACCCGTCTGGCACACTCCCGCGCCGGTGTCGAACGCCGCGCCGCCCGCCCGCAGAACGAACTCAACATCTGCTCCAACCCGAAGCAGTTCGTGCTTCTGCCCGCCAACGCCCGCGTACACTACCGCGCCCTCCTGGCCAAGCAGGCCGACTTTGAAACCGAAGCCGAAAATTCCAAATACAACTTCTACAAAGAAGGTACCGACAAAAAAATGGGTATCATCGCCTCTGGCATCGGTTACAACTACCTGATGGAAAACTTTGTAGGCACCACCTGCCCCTACCCCGTGCTGAAGATCTCGCAGTACCCCGTCCCCGCGAAACTCGTGGCCAAGATGGTGGACGAATGCGAGAGCGTCCTCGTGGTGGAGGAAGGCTATCCGCTGATTGAAGACAGCCTCCGCGGTCTGCTCAACCGCACCGGCAACATCAAGGGCCGCATGGACGGCACCCTGCCCCGCGACGGCGAGTTGAACCCGAACCTCGTGGCCAAGGCCCTCGGCATGCCCGACAGCTACGGCACGCCGGTCCCCGCCATCGTGGCGCCGCGTCCGCCCGCGCTCTGCAACGGCTGCCCCCACATCGACACCTACCTCGCCCTGAACGAGGCGATGAAGGAACACGGCCCCGGCAAGGTTTTCGCCGACATCGGTTGCTACACCCTCGGCGCACTTCCGCCCTACAAGGCCATCTACACCACCGTTGACATGGGCGCCTCCATCACCATGGCGAAAGGCGCTGCCGACGCCGGCATGAGCCCGTGCGTGGCCGTCATCGGCGACTCCACCTTCACCCACAGCGGTATGACCTCCCTGCTGGATGCCATCTACGAGAACACCCCGATCACCGTGCTTATCCTCGACAACAGCACCACCGGCATGACCGGCGGTCAGGACAGCCACGCGCTCGGCCGTATCGGCAACATCTGCAAGGGTCTCGGCGTGGCGGAAGAACACATCCGCATCATCACCCCGCTTGCGAAGAACCACGAAGCCAACGTCCAGGTCATCAAGGAAGAGCTGGCTTACAACGGCGTGTCCGTCATCGTGCCCACCCGCGAGTGCATCCAGACCCTGAGCCGCAGAATGAAGGCACAGGCCAAGAAATAGGGATTCCCGTTATTGTAGAGACGCGGTGCACCACGTCTCTACAGGGATTTATAATATCAACCACCAAAACAGAACCAAATCATGAAAATAGATATCATTTTAGCAGGTGTCGGCGGACAGGGAATCCTCTCCATTGCCTCCACCATCGGCGTTGCAGCCGTAAAGAAAGGTTTGTACCTCAAGCAGGCTGAGGTGCACGGAATGAGCCAGCGCGGCGGCGACGTGCAGTCGCACTTCCGTCTGGCCGACTACGAAATCGCCTCCGACCTCATCCCCATGGGCAAGGCCGACCTCATCATCGCCGTGGAGCCGATGGAGTCGCTGCGCTACCTCCCGTGGCTTTCGAAGGATGGCTGGGTCATCACTACCGACCAGCCTTTCATCAACATCCCCAACTACCCGGACGAGGCCGCACTGAAAGCCGAATTCGACAAGCTGCCCAACAAGGTGGTCATCAATGCCGACCAGATTGCGAAGGACCTGGGCAGTGCCCGTTCCGCCAACATGGTCATCCTTGGCGCCGCCGCTCCCTTCCTGAAGATGGACTACGCCGAAATCGAGGACGCCGTCCGCACCATCTTCGCCCGCAAGGGTGACGCCGTGGTGAACACCAACCTCGCCTGCCTCAAGGCCGGTTACGAGTTCGCCCAGAAGAACCAATAAATTTCCCCAACATCATTATAAGCAAGAGAGGGAGTTCCTGAACAAGGGGTTCCCTCTCTTTCGTTTTAGATTTGGGTTCGCTACGCTCACATTCTTGATTCTGCTCGCTGCGCTCGCTAAAGATTATTTGTATTCGTAATAATGGCTATAGGAATAGGTCTGGCGAACGTTCTCAATGCTTTGTGTATAGGTGCAGGTTTGCATCGTGGGAACCTTGCCCTCATGCGTAAATTCGTATGACAACTCCTTTTCTGTGTCATTACAAGCATCAATGGAGGACATTTCGTCTTTATTATAATTGATGACACAGCGTTCGTCATCACCACAGGAATCAGCCTATCCGGATGAAATATTCTCCTTTATCATTTCAACATTGGGACGTGAATAAAAGTACAAAATAAGAAATTAGGGTCTATGGTTTTCTGTTATACCTTTGCATGTTTTAAATTTGTCCGAAAAGTATGAAAAAATTATTGTCTATCATTGTTTTAGGAAGCCTTATCGCTGCATTCTCCACTGGCTGTGTAACCAAGAAAAAATACCAGGAATTAGAAGCACAATACAAGGAGTGCACCGACGACAAGCAATTCGCCACCAACGAACTCAACGACTGTCGCAACCAGAAGAAGGATCTCGAAAAGAACGTCGCCGACCTGCAGGCCAAAGTGGACCAACTGAAACAAGACACTCTCTCCCTCACCCGCAAGCTCACGCAGTCGGAAAAAGACTACGCCCGCATCAAGAACGACTACGACAACCTCGCCCGTGACATCTCCCGCCTCTCCACCTCCACAAGCAACCAGATTTCCGAACTTTCCACCGACCTGGATGCCACCCGCGCCCAGCTCAACGCGAAGGAACAGGAACTCAACAAGTTGCAGGAGCGCCTCAAAGCCAAAGAGGATTCTCTCGAAACCTACATGAAGAGCTTGGAGGACCTCCAGAACATCCTCAACCAGAAAGACGCCGAAGTGCGCGCCCTGAAGGACAAAGTAGCGGCCGCCCTGAAAAACTTCGAAGGCAGCGGCTTGAAAGTGGAAATGCGCAACGGCAAAGTGTATGTCTCCATGGATGAGAAACTTCTGTTCGCCTCCGGCAAGTGGGAAGTGCAGGGCGAAGGCAAGGCCGCACTCAAAGAGCTGGCCGCCATCCTCGAGACCGAAAGCTCCATCAATGTGCTCATCGAAGGCCATACCGACAACGTGCCGTTCAACGGCAACGGTCAGGTGAAGGACAACTGGGATCTCAGCGTGATGCGCGCCACCGCCGTCGTGAAGCTGATCCTCAGCTACGGCACCAGCATCGATCCACAACGCATCTCCGCCTCCGGCCGCGGTGAGTTCGTCCCGGTCGATACCGAAAACACACCCGCCGCCCGCGCCAAAAACCGCCGCACCGAAATCATCCTCACCCCCAAACTCGACGAACTGTTCCAGATCATCGACAACAACTAATCACCAAAAGAACCATTCGGTTGATAAAAAGGGGCGAAATATTTTTCGCCCCTACTGTAACCTGAAACCTGTCACCTGAAACCTAATG
>JAEEQA010000121.1 GCA_016285085.1 Bacteroidales bacterium | reverse complement strand
TTAGTTATTTTCTTTGCTTGCGCCAATGAAATTACACCAGATTGATGGCGAAGTCGAAGGTGCTGCCGGGCTGGATTTCGCGGACGGGGCAGCCGTGTTTCAGCACAATCATCTCGCGGCGCTTGTTGTAGGGGTTCTTTTCGTACTCGCGCAGGGTGATGCGGTCGTTCTCCACCCAAAGGGCCGTGGCCTCGCGAAGGCCCACCACCGTGATTTCGGGGTTGACGCACAGGAACTCCTCGATGCGGTCTTGGCGCGACTCGCCGGCGTGGGTCAAGGCGTCTTCCACTTCGGTCGGATAGGGGTCGATGTAATGCGGGTTGATCTGGAACGGCACGAAGTCGAAGCAGTTGAAGCTCTCCGGCATGATGATGGGCATGTCGTTGGTGGTGCGCAGGGTCGGGCAGGCCACGTTGCTGCCGGCACTCCAGCCCATGTACGGCGCTCCCTCCAAAACCTTGCGGCGCACCGGCTCGATGAGCTTGTTGCGGTGCAACTCGTAAACAAGGTGGAAGGTGTTGCCGCCGCTCACCATCACGGCGTCGCTCTCGTTCACCAACTTCACGGGGTCGGCAACGGCATGTGTGGAAACGATGTCGGCCTCCAAACCGAAATTCTTGAAGCAACCCTTCACTTTTTCCGTGGCGGCCGTATAGCTCTTTTCAATGGTTTCGCCATTTCGCACCACCGCGTAGGGGATGAAGGCAATCTTCTTTTTGTCGGCCGTGCCTAAAAATTCCTGAATGAGGGGCATGCACCAGCCTAAATACGTTTCTTTGTAATTGGTTGAATTACTGATTAATAAAAGTTTCATAATCTATAATTGTTGATTGATTTTCCAAGTCGCAAAGATAAACATTTTCGGGTTGCACACCACGGGTGGGTAAAAAGGTAGAAAGTAAAATGTAGAAGGTAGAAAGATTATTCTGTTTTTTCGTTCCCGCTCTCTTCGGTGGTTTTCGTTTCTTCCCCTTCGGGCTGCTCGCCGCTGTACTTGAACCGGCGGATTTTCTGCGTGGCGCTCTTCTCGAACGGTTCTTTCATCGCCTCCACCTTGTTGATTTTGGAGTGCTTGCCGACCGTCTTGTTGACAAATTCCATCACCGATTTCTTCAAACTGTCCAGTTTTTCAAAGAACTGGTCCTCAGACTCCTGGTTCCAGTTCAGTGCATTGTCTTGGAACTTGACGAGGGCGACCAGTTCGCCGTTCTTCTCCATCACGAGCGATTCGTCCACGACGGGGATGTTGTTGATGACCATCTCGATTTCTTCGGGGTAGATGTTCTCGCCGGAGGGGCCGAGGATGGTGTTGTTGAGGCGGCCTTTGATGTAGTAGTAGCCGTTTTTGTCCATGGTGGCGATGTCGCCCGTGCGGAACCAGCCGTACTCGTCCAGCACCTTGATGGTGCGCTCGGGATCCTTGTAGTAGCCGAGCATCACGTTATCGCCGCGGCACACGATTTCACCCTCGCCCGTCTCGGGGTTCGGGTTGTCGAGTTTGATTTCCACGTTGTACGATGCCAACCCGATGGAACCCAGCCGTTTGCGTTTGTTCACGATGACGTTGCAGACGAGCGGGGCGGTTTCGGTAAGGCCGTAACCGACGGCGTAGGGGAACTTGCACTTGATGAGGAACTCCTCCACCTTGGTGTCGAGTTTGGAGCCGCCGACGCCGAAGAACCGCAGTTTGCCGCCGAACTTCTTGACGAGCTGCCGCCCGATGAACCAGTAGAGCAGCCTCGGCATGTGTTCGTCCATCCACCGTAGCAGACGGCTTTTTTGGATGGTGGGCACCACACTCTGGTTGTACACCTTTTCGATGATCAGCGGCACGGAGAGCATGATGGTGGGTTTCACTTTCTGCATCGCGGGGACGAGAATGGATGGGGTAGGGGGCTTCGGGAGATAGTAGCAGCACGCGCCCACGTACATCGAATAGAGACTTGACACACTCATCTCGTAGGCGTGCGCCATCGGGAGGATGGACAGGAAGCGGTCTTTCTTGTTGCAGGGCTGCGCCTTGAACGAGGCCACGAGGTTGTGGCAGATATTGCGGTGACTGAGCATCACGCCTTTGGCCTTGCCAGTCGTTCCAGAGGTGTAGATGATGGTGGCAAGATCCTCAGGCTGAGGGTCTTTTACGAAACCGTTGCACTGGAAGTCCTCCTTGCGGCACTTGATGAAATCGAGGGTTTCGATATCGACTACGAGGGTGAGGCGGTCGAGGCTCTCCTTTGACAGCTTGTACAGCAGCCGCTGGGAGATGAAGAGCACCTTGCTTTCGGAGTGCGAGAGGATGTTGTTCACCTCGTTCTCGGAGCTGTCGGGCAGGATGGGGACGGCCACGCGGCCGAAGGCGGTGGCGGAGAAAAACGCCAGCGTCCAGTTGGGCATGTTCTGCGACAGGATCGCCACCTTGTCGCCGGCGCTGATGCCGAAACGCCACAGCCGGGTTGACAGCATGTTGCACCGCTCACGAAAAGTGGCGTAGGTATATTTCTGCCCGCCGTCCACGAATTGTGACATCGTGCGGTCGCTGTATTTGGAGGTGGTGTATTCGAAAACTTTACTGAGGGTGGTGCAAAAGGTTTCGCGGAATTTGTTGCGAGTCTTATATGGATTCTTAATCTTTTGTGCCATAATGATTTAATGGGTGATGTAATTTTCCTTGTGCCGTCCTTGGAGCCCGAGGGTTTCGTAATGCTCCTGGATGCGGCGGAGGTCGGCGGCGGCGTCATCGGTGAGGGGCCACTCCTGTCCGACGGTAATCTCCTTGCGCCCCCAGTCGTAGTAGCCGACATAGACGCGGGCGCCGGTTTCGCGGGCGATGAGGTGGAAGCCGGTCTTCCATTTCTTCACCGGTTTGCGGGTGCCTTCCGGCGCGATGGCGAGGTGGAAGACCTCCGCCTCGTTGAAGGCGGCGATGATGCTTTTGACGGAGGCGGCAGCGTTGCGGCGATCGACCGGAACGGCGCCGAAGAAGCGGAGAATCGGCCCCAACGGCCAGAAAAACAGCTCCTTCTTCACCATGATGTGCGCCACTCTTCCGAACTGTGCATAGAAAAGGTAGCAGATGGGGAAGTCCATGAACGAGGTGTGCGGCACGCCGAGCACGATGGCCTTGTCGCCCTCCATCGGCCCGCCCACGCTGGTCCAGCCCAGCTTTTTGAGCAGAAATCCGCAGAATTTCGCCCATCTTTTGCCAACTGTAGTTTTTATTTTTGTCATTATATTATTATCAATCAGTATGTTGAATAAAAATTGCCCCTTTTTGAAAGGAGGGGCAAAAGTACAATTTTCTTGAAAATTTGTTGGGTCTGAGGAACGATATGTGTACTGAGCGTAGGATTTAATTCCATTCCTCCGGATTCACCTCGTCGATCTCTTCCCGCAGGTTGTCGATGATGAACTGCTGGCGCTCCTTGTTGTTGCCGCCCATGTAGTAGTCCAACAGCTTGTTGATGTTGGTGTTGGGCTCGAGGACGACCGGCTCCAGCCGCATCGTCTTGCCGATGAAGTTGACGAACTCCTTCGGGGAGATTTCACCCAGACCTTTGAATCGGGTGATTTCCGGCTTCGCGCCGACCTGCTTGATGGCGTCCTGCTTCTCCTGCTCGGAATAGCAGTAGAAGGTCTTGGTTTTGTTGCGGACGCGGAACAGCGGGGTCTGCAGGATATAGACGTGCCCGTTGCGCACCACATCGGGGAAGTAGTTGAGGAAGTAGGTGAGCAGCAGCAGGCGGATGTGCATGCCATCGACATCGGCATCGGTGGCAATGACGATGTTGTTGTAACGGAGCCCTTCCAGCCCGTCCTCCAGATTGAGGGCGGCGTTCAGAAGGCAAAGTTCCTCGTTTTTATAAACCTCCGCGCTTTTCATGACGTTGAGGGTCTTGCCGCGCATGCTGAAAACGGCCTGTGTCTGGCTGTCGCGCGACTGCGTGATGGAGCCGGAGGCGGACAAACCCTCGGTGATAAAGATGGTGGAGTTGAGTCCCTTGTCGTTGCGGTCGGTGTTGTAATGGTACTTGCAGTCGCGTAACTTGCTGTTGTTCAGACTGACTTTCTTCTGGATTTCCTTATTCCCCTTCTTGATGTTGGCGATAGCCTTGCGCTCAGCCTCCGATTCGAGGATTTTCTTTTTGATGATTTCACCCACATCGGTGTGCATGTGGAGGTAGTTGTCGAGCAGGCGGCCCACCACGTCGTTAACGTAGTTGCGGATGGTCTGGCGGTCGGCCTGCAACTAGG
>JAEEQA010000043.1 GCA_016285085.1 Bacteroidales bacterium | reverse complement strand
AAATAGTTGGTGACGGACAAAAAAAGGATAGGGTGCAGGGCCCTCAATAGCCCCAAGCACCCTATCCTTTTGGTAGTTTCAGTCTTGATTATACGTTGTTTTTTGTCACAAAAACAACTTTGATGAAAACGTTTTCATCAAAGTTACTATATTTTACTGATGTATAGTGGCTTACACCCTATTTTACCAACTACTTTTGTCTATTATACCCTGTTTTATAGACAGAACATTTTTCTATGACCTCTGGCAACCGTTGCAGGCCGGTAATAGTTCCCCTTCTATTATAGAAGGGGTGGCCGTAGGCCGGGGTAGTAATATAAAATATAGAAAAAGTCCTTATGGAATGATCTCAATCTTCGTGCTCGTAATTACCTATGATAAAACTACTTAAATCATTCAAAACCAAAGAAACATGGTGAAGCACATCAAAGTCCGTGGTGTGGAACACTTTCAGTCCGAGGCTTTCCAAATATTGATCTCTCTGGGAATCGTATTCCATTTTTTCGTTGTGCGAACCACCATCAATTTCAACGACAAGTCCGAGCCTTTTTACATAAAAATCAACGATATAGTTTCCAATGATTTTCTGTCTGTCGAAATCTAGCCCATAGAACATTTTTTGATGTACTTACATCCAGAAAATTACTTCAGCAAGATTTCTGGCCTTTCGGTTTTTGCAGGCAAAAGAGGACAACTCCTCGTTTCCCGGAAGGTTGTAAACGTAGTGGTCCTTTATTTTGATGCCGTTAATAATGGTCATTTTTAACAAGGTATTTTATTTCTCTATACAACTACCCCGCCCTTCGGGCACCCCTTCTTCAAAAAGAAGGGGAACTATTCACCCCGTTTTTTTTCAAAGTTTGGGAATCTCGTTTGAAGATACCGGGAGTTGTTTCCCAAATTGCTGCATTTGACGTGTTTTTGAATAATGTCAATGATTCGGAATGGATAGTAGAAATACCCAATGGGAAACTTGAGACATTCTCCGTCGGTCATATCAAGGAACAAGAATGCCGGGGTTAATCCAAAAGTACTGAAACCGATGTTTTGGATTTTGCCCCATGGGATTTTTTGTTCGGAATCCATATCTATCCATGTGTCGTTGTTTCTTTTTTTCGCCCCCAATAGTGTAATTCCGTCGGGGGAAATGGTAATGTATTCTTTGCAGTGTTCTTTGCCCAATAGCAGAAACGTGACACCACACCCTATCCAAGCAATGGGTATAGGCAGAGCAATATAGGCATGGATAAGGATTAGGAAGATGCCCGCTATGACAGCACAAACACAAGCCATGACACAGCCTATGATAGCTAATGCCAATCTTGTCCTTAAATGGAACGAGTAGGTCGTGTTTTTATCAATGGACAATATCATCTCTCCTCAATTGAGGTGGCAAAAGTACGTTTTTTTACAAAGTATTTTATTTTTTTTATACAACTACCCCGCCCTTCGGGCACCTCCGCCATTCCGTTGCGAACGAAGTGAGCAACGGAACATCCTTGTTTAAACACCCCCCGTTACTTCAGCACCACCCGCACGCCCACGTACCCCATGATGCCGGTGATGGGGGCGTACACGACGGTGGCGTCAAAATTATCGCCGAAGGGATTGGCGGCGTCCACAATCGGGTTCTTCTGCTTGTAGTTGAGCATGTTCTCGGCACCGGCATAGATCTCCCAACGCCGGAACTTCTTGGTGATCTGCCCGTTCAGGATGCAGTAGGTGGGGGCGTACTCGGGCAGTGCCCTGGCGGGGTTGCCGCTCATGTCGGGCAGCCGCTGCGGGCCGTTGACCTGCAAGGTGAGGTTGAACTTCCACTTGTCGTAGCGGGTGCTGTAGTTCAGGTTCACCAACGCCTTGTGCGGACTCATCAGCGCCTTTTCGCGCCACTGCCCCTGCGACTGGTAGCGTACATCGTTGTACCGGTAGGCGAGGAGGATCTCGAAGCGGGCGACGGGCCACAGGCTGACCTCCGCCTGTACCGAGTGCGACCGCGACCGGTTCCCCGTCCCGTTGAAAGTTCCGTTCAGGTTGTAAACGTAAACGCGGTGTACGTCGCGGTCAAGGTCGATGAGGGTTTGGTTGACGAAGTGGGTGTAAAAGTAATCCACCGACACAGAGGCGGTTCCGCCGGGCATCCGGAACGTCTGCACCAGGCTGACCCCGGCGTTGTAGGCTTCCTCGGGTCTCTTTGTCTCCCCCGGATAAAGTTCGAAACTGCGGTTGGAGGTGAGCAGCGACAGGTTCTCCACCTCGGGGAACGCACTGCGGTACCCCTTGCCCGCCGAGGCACGGATGGCCAAGCCTTCGGTCGCCTGCCACTTGATGTGGAAGCGGGGCGTCCAGAAAAGCTGGCGGTAGTAAAAATTGTAGTCGAGGCGCATGCCCGTCATCACCACCAGTTTTTTGTCGATGATGTAGCTGTATTCGCCGTAAATGCCCGGGACGGCTTCGTGAACTTTCCCGCTCGTGTAGCGCTCCGTTCCATTCATTGCCCAACCGCCGAACAGGCAGGTGTAATAGTCGTACTGCGCGCTTCCGCCCGCCGTGAGCTTGTGCCGTTTTTGTTTGCCGAATTTGTTGGAATACAAAATGTTGAGATAGGTACTGTGCTGTTGCGCTTCCACCGTCCGTAGGCCGAAAACGCCCTTGAGCCAGGTGCCCGTGTAGGAGGCGATGGTTCCGATGCTTTCGTCCGCGCCCTTCAGCAAAATCCCGTTCTTGGTGATGATGTCCAACCGCTTGTTGTCCAAGTGGACACCGTAGATTTCGTTGGACAGGAAATCGTTTTTCCAGTTGTACTTTTTCTGTCCGCCCACGCGGTTGTCCCACACGAACCCCACCATCGTGCGGCCGTTCAGCTTCTCCGGCACCATATAGTCCCAGCGGTTCATCACGTTCACCTGCTGGTTGCGGGGGACATCGAGGAATCCGTCCTTGTTCATGTCCATCTTGGCGAACTGGTCGGCGGCGCTGAGCAGCAGCATCGTGCTGGCCTGCTGTTTTTTACCAACGTTGAAGCGGGTGTTGAGGCTCATCTCGCCCCGCCCCATCGTATTCCCGTACAGGTTGAGGAAAAGACGCTCTTGACTCGTCTCCGGCTTTTTGAAGTCCACGTTGATCTGGCCGGTGATGGCCTCGTAGCCGTTGGTGACGGAGGAGACCCCTTTGGAGATACTGATGGACTCCATCCACGAGCCGGGCACAAAACCCAGCCCGAACTGCTGGGTGAGGATGCGGATGTACGGCACGTTTTCTAGAAGAATCTGGCTGTAAATGCCTGACAATCCGAGCATGGCGATCTGTTTGGCACCCGTCACCGCATCGGAGTACTCCATATCGACCGCCACCGTGCTTTCGAAACTTTCAGCGAGGTTGCAGCAGGCGGCACGCCGCAGTCCCTGTGTGGTGATGACCGTCGTAAGTATCGGCTGCACCGAGATGTAGGATCCGTCTTGGGACACCACCCGCACTTCCGCCAGGGTGTGGGATTTCGACAGGAAGACGGTGATGTCGTTCTGCGAGCTGGCGATGGTCAGCGTGTCGGTCTCGTACGTGGGAAATGAAATGAGCAGGGTGTCGGTGCGGGTGCGGGGAAGGGTGAACGCGCCGTCGGTGCCGCTCAGGGTGCCCACCGCTGTGTGCAGCCACTGGATAGAGGCGGAAACGACGGGCATAGTGTCGTTGCTTTCGTTGATTTCCAGTACTTTTCCCCGTAAATCTTGGGCAAAAACACCGATTGTGGCGAGCAGGAATAGCAGGGTGAGCGCAAGTTTTTTCATAGTGGAAAAAACGAGGGGTTAGTCTTCGGTCATCGTCACCGCGTTGCCGGCCTGGTAGGGGGTGATGCGGCCGTCCAGCACCTTCGGGAGCAGTTCGTCGATTTTGGTCTGCACGTCCGGATTGTTGAAGAAGTTGTTCTTGATGGTGAAATCAATCCAGTCGTAGAAAATCTTGACGTTCTGTTCGTTGCGGTTTTTCTCGAAAAAGCCGTTGGCTTTGGTGTGCTGTTCGAAGTCGCACATGATCTGCCACACTTTGTCGATGGAGGTGTGTTCGATGGCGGAGCAGGTGGCGACGGGCACGACCCAGCCGTTCTCGTTCATCGGGAAGAGGTGCAGTGCCGACTGGTAGCGGGTGCGGGCCACTTCGGCGGCATGGACGTTGTCGCCGTCGGCTTTGTTGATGACGAGGGCGTCGGCCATCTCCATGATGCCGCGCTTGATGCCCTGCAGTTCGTCACCGGCGCCAGCGAGCATCAGCAGCAGGAAGAAATCCACCATCGACTTGACGACGGTTTCGGACTGTCCCACGCCGACGGTCTCGACGATGATGATGTCGAAGCCGGCGGCCTCGCACAGCACGATGGTCTCGCGGGTTTTGCGGGCCACGCCGCCGAGCGTAAGGCCGGAGGGGGAGGGACGGATGAAGGCGTTGGGGTCGGTGGAGAGCAGCTCCATGCGGGTCTTGTCGCCGAGGATGCTACCTTTGGACCGCTCGCTGCTCGGGTCGATGGCGAGGACGGCGATCTTCTTGCCGATGCTGGTCAGGTGCTTGCCGAAGGCTTCGATGAAGGTGCTTTTGCCCACGCCCGGCACGCCGGTGATGCCGATGCGCAGCGAGTGTCCGGAGTGGGGCAGGCACCGCTCGATGACCTCCTGCGCCATCCGCTGGTGGTCGGGATTCAGGCTCTCCGCCAGGGTGATGGCACGGCTCAGGATGACGCGGTCGCCGTTCAGGATGCCGTTCACGTAGTCGTCGGTAGTCAGTTCCCGCCGTTTGCGTTTCTGCAAAAACGGGTTCACCTGCGACGGCTGTTCGATGCCTTCGCGTTCGTGAAGGGCTGTTTCAAAATCCTCGGTTACCATTCGTTAGAGCAGCTGACGGAGGAGGCGACAACGGTCTGGTCTTCCACTTCCACGGTTGTGTTATTTTCCATAGCCTGGCATTGGGCACCCGACACTTGGTCCCCGTCCCAGTTCTCGGTGGTAATGTAGGTGTTGTTTTGGTCGTAGTAGCGGCATACGCAGTCTCTGTTTTCGCAGGAAACAGCCATCATCATTGCGGCGGCGATACCTGATAAAAGGAGCAGTTTTTTCATTGTTGTTCTTATTTTAATTATTTTAAAATCAATAAATTGAGTATTTTATCGTTCGCATTCCACGCTGTAGTCCACCAACTCTACGTCGTTATCGCCGAGGGGGAGGCTCATCGTGTAGGAGTCGTTCATGCCGTTGCAGTCCTCCTCGGTCACGTTTTTGTCTTTCCATGTTTTTATGTCATAGAGCTTGCCCTTGCGGTAGTATTTGCACACGCAGTCCTTGTGGCAGGCGGTGAGGCCGATGGCGGCAGTCAGTGCGATGATGAGCAGCAGTGTTTTTTTCATAACGGATTATTTTCTTCCAATGGTTTTTTTCTCTATATATTTTTGAAGTTCTTCCTTGTAGGTGGCGCTCACGGGAAGTATGGTGCCGTCGTTGAGCTCCAGTTCATTGCGGCGGAACGACTTGATGCTGCCCAGTGAGATGATGTGGGACCGGTGTATGCGCATGAAACGGTCGGCAGGCAGTATCTCCATCATCAGCTTGATGCTCATGAAGGTCATCAGCGGCTTCGCATTCTTGAAGTGGATGCGGATGTACTCGCTCATGGCTTCTATATAGAGGATGGACTGGAGAAATATCTTGACGCTTTGGTTGTCGGCACGCACGAAGAAGTACTCGTCGGTGGATTCCTCGCTGGCACGCTCGGCTGCTGCCGATTTCCATTCGTGGTACTGTTTCACCTTGAGTGCCGCTTTCAGAAAATCCTGATAGCTGTAAGGCTTCAGAAGGTAGTCTATGGCGTCCAGGCGGAAGCTCTCCACGGCGTACTCCTCGTAGGCGGTGGAGAAGACAATGAGCGGCGGGTTGTCCAGCTCCTTCACGAACTGCATCCCGCTGCAGTCGGGCATGTTGATGTCGGTGAAGATCACGTCCACGCTGTTCTCCGAAAGGAAGGCCCTCGCTTCCGCTGCGGAATATAAGGCAGCCTCCAGCCGCAGAAAGGGCGTCTTCTTGATATAGCTTTCCAACTGTTTCAGCGCAAGGGGCTCGTCGTCAATGGCAAGGCATTTGATCATATAATGGGAATTGTTAAATTGACAGTATAGGTATCTTCGGTGTCTTCAATATCGTATGTATAGTTGTTGGCATATAGGAGGTCGAGTCGTTTACGCAGGCTTTCAATCCCTATTCCGTACGACTCCTGGATGTCGGTCTTGTTCTTGATTTTGCTGTTGACTGAATGGCAGATGATTTTGTCGTTTTCCACTTTCAATTCAAAACGCAGGAAAGAGTTGGAATTGTAGCTGATGCCGTGCTTGAAGGCGTTTTCAGCTAAATTGATGAAAATGGCGGGAGGAATGTTGATGTTCGGAATCTCTTCAGGCATAATTAGTTCGATGGATACGGTGTCGATGTAGCGTTTGCGCATCATTTCGAAGTAGTTGGAGAGAAAATCCACCTCCTTGACGAGCGGAACGAGGTCGTGTTTGGTCTCGTAGGTCATGTATCGCATCAATTTTGACAATAACCGTACGCTTTCTTGGGCATCCTCGCTGTTAAGTTCGATTTGTGCATGGATGTTGTTCAGCGTGTTCATCAGGAAGTGCGGGTTCAACTGGTATCTCAGCATTTTATTCTCTGCTTCGATTTTCAATTTTTCCGCCTCCCGCCGTTTGGAGTCGGACTCGACGATTTGGAAGGCGAAGCGGACGGTGGTCACGGTGGCGAATACGGCAAGGTTGGAAACGATGAAGTAAAGGATGCGCCAGTTGAAGTCCATCGTTTTCCGCTTTTCTCTCATTATGGCCCGGCGTTCGGCGTTGTAGGCCTTGCAGGAGTCGATCAACTGGGCGGAGGGAATATGCTCTTCGTCCACCCAATAGGCGATTTTCTTTGTGGTGTTCTCACTGAAAATGATTTGATTTTGCTTGAACTGCTCGTACTGTTCTTCACTTTGGGTGACGGGAAGTCGGTCATAGAAGAACATCGGCCAGATAATCCCCAATGCCACGCAGAAGGCAAGCGAATATGGAATGTAGCAGAATAGAATTTTGTTCCGTTTCTTGAAATAGCAGTATATAAGTATCAGGACAACATAGGTGACATAGAGGGGAATGTAGTGGAGGACGTAAAGCCAGTCAAAATAAAATCCGTTCCCCAGATAATCCCTTTTCAAAATTGCGAGAAGAGTGATCAGCAGGAGAATCATTGCATCAAGCAGATAGGAGCCCAGATGCGGATGTAACTTGCTTTGCTTTTGCATCAATGCTTAAAATTATAGGCGATGCAAAAGTAGTAAATATTTTCGGGATTTTTGACTTGGATTTCGTTGTCGCTGCGAAAAGAAAAAGTGAGTGAGCTTCCCTGCGTCAGCTTGTAGGTGCAGCCGACAATCGTGCGGAAGTTGTCCACGATATAGTTGTCCTTTTTATAAAGCCGGAGGAAAAACTCGGTGGAGGCGAACAGCTTGACGGGCTTGCTGAAGAAATCGTACTCGAACTGGAGCCGTCCGCGGAAATAGGTCTTGGGGTTGAACTTGTGTTCGCCGCGCCGTTCGTCGTAGAAGGTGCTCTGCGCCCGCGCACGCACCCCGATCTTGAATTGCTGGATACGCTCGGTGTAGGCGACGGTGGCCTGCACGCGCCCGCGGTGCTCGTAGTAGCTCCCTTTGTCGCCCAAAAGGTAGAAACCCGCCGCTCCGACCTTCAGCCGCTTCTTCCAGAAGGTGTAGTCAAGGCCCGCACCTACCCGCAGCCGGTCGAAGTTCGTGAAATTCTGGTTGAACCGCAACTGCCCGTCCACGCTGAAATGCAGCCCCTTCGCCACCTTCTTCTCGTACTCCGCCTCCACGATGGCACCGACCTCGTGCGTCTGCCCCTTCGTTACAAAGGGAAGGCACAAGATGAAGAGGACCAGTATGTTGCGGATGAGCTTCAATGTTGTTTCAGGCTATTTCATGAAATCTTTGTGCTTCACCATCGTGTCGATGGTGTTGGGTTCGTCGCTGATGGGCTCGTAGTAAACCTTCAGGTAGGCAACGTCCCTCAGGAAGTCGATGTGCCCGACTTCTATCTTGTTGATGGTTAGCCCCGTGCGTTCCTCCAAATCGGCTTTCAGTTCGTCCTCGCGGCCGTGTTTCACCAAGTCGATCTTGTCGTAAAGGATGATTTTGGCCGGCATCTGTTTCGAGGCGAAAATGCCGTCGATGATGCCCACGATGACAAGAACCAATAGGTTGATTAAAAGAAGGTTGACAAGCCCGTGCGACATGGCCAGACCGTTCACGACGGATACGCCGATGGTGACGAACAGATAGGTCATCTCCCGTATCGGCACCATTTCGGTGCGGTAGCGGATCATGCCGAAAATGGCGAACAAACCGAGGGCGAAGCCCATGCCGAGGTTCACGTTGTTGAGCAGGAACATCAGCACGAACACCGTCACACTGAAGAGCATAAAGGTATAGTAGTAGTCTTTCCGCTTGGCTTTTCTATAATAGAAAAAGTGGACCATTATCCAGCAGGTGAGAATGTTGAGCAGGAAAAGTACGGCAAAGGTGATCAGGCTCTCCTTCTGGAAGATGGGCATCCCCATCAGGTCGTTGGGAGAGGCGATTTCTTGTAACTCTTCGGCAAATTCGCGTGCGATTTCGGGGTCGAATTCTTGTTGTAACATCGGCTAAATATTTTGTGATAACTTGTTGATATATCGTATTTTTATTTTGAAACGGTTGGCTTTCACGTTCGGGTTGGTCAGCGCGGTGCCGAGGCAGTACTTGCTGATGCGCTTGGGCTTGATGCGGAGGTCGAGCAGCACCTGTTTGAAAAAGGAGGGGATGTTGCCGTCCTGTTTGAGCTCGATGATGACGAGGTCGGGGACTTCGGCGCTCTGCCCGGTATGGCGGTTCACGAAGCGGATGTTGCTGTCGATGGTGAGCCGCTCCGTCCGCCCCTTGTTGACCAGGGTGATGCGGTCGAACTCGTTCTCCACCTGCGGGATCAGGCTGCTGACTTCGTAGTGGAGTTTTTCGGTGACGAAGGTGCGGGCTTCGGTGTAGTCCAGCATGTTGCCGAACTGCCCGATTTTGATGGGAATCCGCTTCTTTTTCGTCCGTTTCTTGTTGTTCTTGTTCTTGATTTCGCAGAAGGCGGCGCCGGTGTCGCAGTAGATCCGTGCCCGCAGCTTCTGGCGGGTGAGTTTGCGGTCGTGGTGGGCGACGTACATCTGCGCGTCGGGTGTGTCGTAGTAGAGGGTGTTGTAGTGTGCGATGCGCTTTCCCACATTCTCCTGCACGAAGTAGTTCTCCTGCAGGTGCCCTAGAATCTCCGGCAGGCGGGTGCGGCACGCAAGATACTTGGTGTCAATGCGGTTCATCAGCTTCACAGCACTCATCTCCTCCAACGTGATGGGAGAGAATTTCGCCAAGATATCGGTTACGGACTCCATTTAGTTACGCCTATTTGTCAAAGATGTACTCAAACTCCTTGGTGGTTTCCAACTTTCCCGAAGGACTGTAGTTGTACTGCTTTTTCTTGCTGCCGTCGGGATAGTACTCGAACTTGCGGATACGCACCGGCTTGTTGCGGCTGTCGTACTCTGTCTGTTTGATGCACTTTCCGGCCTCGTTGTACTCAAATGTGGTTCTTGTTTTCTGCCCGTAGTTGGCATACTCAATCTCTTCGATCTTGAAGCCGTTGGCATCGAATTTGGTGACGTGGTCCAGATAGCGGGTCTTGGTCGCCGCGCTGGTGTTCCACTCCTTGACCGTCAGGTTTTTCTTCTTCTCTCGCTTGTCGGTCGTTGTCTGCCCCGCGAGGAACGACGTGGAAACGAGGATGATGGATAATATCAGAAATATTCGTCTTTTCATAGGGGTTCGGGTATAGTGATTAGGGGATAGGGTATAGTAATTAGGGGTTAGTGAATAGTTTCTTGGTTTCTTAACTTCTTAACTCTTAGTTCTCAGTTCTCAGTTTTCAATTTTCAATTTTCAATTTTCAAACGTTTATGGTTACTGTGAAGAGCTCAAGGTCATAGACTTGTCCCGCTTCGGTGACGGTGATGGTTTTGGTGACGGGGGAGGGGACTTCGTTGGTGTTTTCGGTGAAGGTGAAAACTTCGTAGGTGCCCGGCTGGAGCTGCTGGAAGTAGTAGTAGCCGTCGAGGCCGACGCGCACGTCGTCGAAGTGGTAGGGTTCGCCCACGCGCCGTATATAGACGCGGTGTTCGTAAGCCCATCCGCTGCCGCGGTCGCTGCCGTTGTGGATGTAGTTGGCCCAGACCTGCCCGCGCACCATCGACGTGCCGTAGGCCTTGCCCTCGTGGGTGTATATCGTGGGCACGGTGACGGTTTCGCCGCCCGCCAGCTTCACCGTTTCCGATACGGCAATCCGCTCGCCGGAAGCGAGGGTGGAGTAGGCGTACAGGGTATATGTCCCTTTTTTCAGGTATTGGAACCGGTAGGTGCCGTCCTCGCCCGTCTCGGCATCGTCGCCGTAAAAGGTGTCGTCGCCGTAAACGATGAACACATCCACCTTGGAGCCAACAACGGTGTCGGTGGTGAGGTTGTAGTTGTCGTTGTCATGCAGCACCCGCATGATCTTGCCTTCGATGGTGCCGGTGCCTCCTTCGCCCTCGCCCTTGCTGCAGGCAGTGAGGAACATGACGGCGGCGCAAAGGACCGCAAGGATGGAAATCGTTCTCTTCATATTTGATTTATTGTAAAAAAGCCCCTCCCATAAAAGGAGGGGAAGTGTCGTTTATTGTGCAGTGACGGAAGTGCCGCTGCCGGAAGTGGTGGCTGTTGCTCCGATGTACAGCCCGTGCCAGTTGGCGGTGCCGTTGATGGTGGGGTTGGTGTAAAGGGTATAGGTGCCTGAGGTCACTTCGGGACTGGTGAAGATGAAGGATCCGCTGGCACGGGTGCCCAATCCTGTCGTTGAACTTTGGAATCCGCTGCCGCTGACGGACTGGTGCTGGTAGATCATCACGGGATTGCTGCTGCTGTTCTTGATGCAGTACTTGCTTCCTGCGGATATGGTGGTGCTGGGAGAGAGGGATTTCTGGCCGTTCATATAGGTCGGGTTGTCGAGCAGTGCCATCCCGCCACCGCCTCCGGGACCGCCGCCACCACTGGTGGATCGGTAGGCAACGATGGTGGCACCGTTGATCTGGAGGTGTCCGGTTACGCCGCCCATGCCGTCGGTGTTGGCGTCAATGGCCTCTTCCTTGCCCGCTGCAATGACGATGCCGCCATTGTACTGGGAGTAGGCGCCGTTGCAGTCGATGGCGTCGTTGCCGCGGGAGTAGGCCCACACATAGCCGCCGTTGACCTCGATGTGGTTGGCGCAGTTGATGGCGTCGTCGTAGGCGTTGGCTTCCACAAAGCCGCCGTTGATGTAAATGCCGTCCTTGCTCTCGATGGCCTCGCCGGTCGGGTCTCCGGAAGTCTGGGCGCAGTAGGACTGCACATGGCCGCTGTTGATATAGATATTGCCCTCCACCTTGATGCCTTTGGGCAGGCCTTTCCAGTAGTCGGAACTGCTGCCGCCGCCGCCGGGGAATCCGCCGCCGCCGCTCGATGCGTTGACCGGTGCGCCGGAAGTCATGATGTAGAGGTTGATGAGGTCATTGCTTGCATTGGCTGTGCCGATGGTCAGCGTGCCGTTACAAGCGATGCCGCGGCCGCCCTTGCCTGTGCTCTGGCAGTTGAAGTCACCGCCGTTGATGACGATGCTGCCGTCGCTCTTGATGCAGCAGGGTGCATAGCCGTCGGTGCAGCTGGTGCCGCTGCCGACCAACGTGGCACCCGTGCCCGCCGTCGAGAGGGTGAGCGTGCCGCCGTTGAAGGTCATGTTGCCGTCGGAAGAGAGGCACTTTGCACCGCCCGATGCGGAGGTGCAGGTGGCATTGATGGTGCCGCCGTTGACCGTCAGTGTGCCGTCCGACTTGATGGCGATGCTGTTGGAGGCCGTCTGGTTGGCGACGGCGGTGGCACCGCTTACATTGGCCGTGATGTCGCCGCCTTCAATGATGACGGAAATGTCGGACTTGATGCCCTTGCTGGCCTGTCCCGAAACCGTCATGCCGATGGTGCCGCCGTTGACGGTGACGGCCATGTCGGCAGCCAGACACTTGCTGTCTTTGCCGGCGGCGGTGAGGGTGAGGTTGCCGCCGTTGACGGTAATACTGCCGTTGGTCTTGACGCAGTGGGAGGAATAGGTGTTGGCGCTGTTGGTGGTGTCGGTGTAGTTGCCGCCCGCGCCCGCCACGCTCAGCACCACGGTGCCGTCGTTGATGATCACGTCGCCGTCGGCGTTGATGGCTTTGCCGCCTGCCGCGCCGCTCGCCATCGTGATGTGGACGTCGGTGCTGCCGGTGAGGTTGCTGATAGTGGTGTTGCCGTTGCTCTTGAGGCCCGCGCAGTGCGACGGGTCGCCGGCGGTCACCACGGTGGCGCCGCTGCCGTTGATGGTGATGCTGCCGCCCTGGATGTCGATGTCCGTGCCCGCCTTGATTCCCTTGCTGTAGTCGCCGCTCATGGTCAGGTTGATGGTGCCGCCGGTGATGGTGACGACACTGTCGCTCTTGAGGCCCTTGCCGTCGGCGACGGAGCTGTTCACAGTGATGCTTCCGCCCGAGATGTGGAGGTAGCGGCTGCCACCGTCAATACCCGATTTGGCGTTGCTGACGTTGATGGTGCCGCCGAAAATCTCGACGTAGTCGTTGGAATGGAGTCCGTCGTTGGCCGCGCCCGTCACGTTGACGGTGCCGCTGATCATGCGGATGTAGTCGGCGCTGAAGAGACCGTGCTTCACGATGCCGTTGAGGTTCAGCGTGCCGTTGCCCGAGATGATGACTTGGCCCCTGCTGTCAAAAGGTGCCTTGTCGGTGCTGGTCGCGCCGTCGGTCAGACTGCTGGTGTTCTTCAGAGTGAGGGTGATCTTCTCGTCCAGCAGCGACTTGATGGCGGCACCGGTCGGGTTGGTGATGCTCACGCCGTCCAATATCATGTTGAAGCGGTGGTCGCTGCTGATGGTGAGGGAACCGTCGGTGGTGGTGCCGGACAGGTAGTAGATGATGTCCTGCGTGCCGGAAATCGCGTTCACGGTCACGTCCGCGCCGTTGGTGGTCACGGTCACGCCGCGGTTCGCCCACGGGTTGATGACCGAAACGGTGCTGCCCGCGTAGGTGATGTAGATGATCTCGCCCGTGTCAACCGGTGTCTCTTCCGAAGAGAAGACAATGCTGTCGATGCCGGTCACGGGGAACTGGAAGTCGGTCTCCCCGATGTTGTTGTGGACGATGGAAATGCCGTTGACAAAATTCACGCTGTCAACGTTTTCGATATACTGGGTGTGGACGGGAACGCTCCCGCTGTAGAAAATGACACGTTCTTGTGCAAATGCGCTTGCCGTGGCCAATAATGCGGCAAAAAGAAGGATGATGATTTTTTTCATAGCGCTTAGAGTTTACTGAATTTGTAGGAAGTTTCATTAATCTTAATGATGTAAATTCCTTTTGCCAAAGAACTTACGTCAATGCTCTCGGAGGTGCTCATCCGTTGCTGCATCAGCTTCTGCCCGCTCAGGGAGAAGATGCTGACCAAAACCTGCTGCTCGGTTTCGGAAGCCATGTTCAGTTTGTCGCTGGTCGGGTTGGGGTAGATGAAGATGCGGGCGTTTTCATCGTAGGTTTCGATGGATGACGTCGCCACATCTTCCAGCGTGAGTTTGCGGATGATGGAGCGGGAAATCGGTGTCACCGTCCCGTTCTGGCTGATGAGAAGGTTGTCTCCGGAAAAAGAGAACTGGGTCACATTCTCAAAAAAACTGTCTGGCTGGTTGTTGGAGTAAACCACCGTGACATTGGTGGTGTGGATGGTTTGCGCGACAGCGACATTCACCCACCACAGGCTGAAGAAAAGCAGCCCGAGTGCAAAGATGATTTTTTTCATATTGGAAGATTGTTTAAAAGTACGTCAATTTTAAAGCGGGCAAAAATACAATATATTGTGGCAAGGCTATACTATCAGTAAGTATGGAATATTTGTCAAAAAGTCTTTTTTTTTGTTTAGAGCTGAAATATTTTTTATTTTTGCATTTTCAAAATCTTTGATAATCTTATGGGAGAAACAGGTAGGAATCTTTTATTGGATGATGAAAAAATTGTCGAAATGGGTGTGTCTATTTTTGATGTGACAGATACGCCGGTGCAAAAGATACCGTATACTTCCTCTCACTATGTCATTTCGATGTGCCACAGTGGCTGCCTTGAGGCGGAATACGACTCTGTCAATGTTCAGTTCCATCCGCACGACCTTGCCATCGTCTATCCGATGCACACGCTTGTCGTTCATCGGGTATCCTCCGATTACCATGCCACACTGATTGCTGTGTCGTCAGAATTATATACTAAGTTCGGAAAACTTTTTTTTAGTGATAAGCGATCCGTGTATGAGCGTATTCCCCATTTTCACCTTGTTGATAATCAATACGATGATATGATGGCGTTTTCAGAAGCCATCCGTCGTGTCATTCGTCTCGGCATCAAGGGGAGGGAGGACATCTTGAGAGGATGTCTGTATCTTTTGTCGCAGCTCATTGATTTCTTCCATGATACCACCCTCGCCACCACGGGCGATGCCACGAAGAGCTTGAGCAACCGCTTTTACAACGCCATCATCGAGAACTGCCACCTGCACCGAGATGTGTGCTATTATGCCCGCCTCTTTCATCTCTCGTCGAAACATTTCAGCAAGGTCATTCAGCAGCAGACGGGGTATAATGCCGGTCATTGGATCCGGCATTTCGTCGTCCTCCGTGCCAAGCAGATGCTTACATACGAGTACGATGCCCCCATTCAGGACATAGCCGACCGTCTCGGTTTCCCCGACCAGGCCACATTCTGCCGCTACTTCAAACGCGGCACGGGAATGTCACCGACACAGTTCCGGAATATGATATAAATGTAGAGACGCAAAATTTTGCGTCTCTACAATGGTTTCTATAATGAAAACTTGACCCCGGCAAAAAGGCTGCGGGGCAGCACGGGCCCGTAGATGTAGCCGGCATCGCGCAACTCGCCTTTGTCAAAGTCCTTCTGATAGCTGTTGAAGATGTTTTTCATTCCCAAGCTGACCTCCAGAATCATGTTGTCTTTCAGCTTGATCCCGTACGCGATTTTGAAATTCAGGTCGAAGAACGGCTTCGAAACCTCCTCGCGGTCGTTCTCGATATATCCGGCGAAATGCTGGATGAGCATCCGTCCCGTGTAGGTTCCCGTGAGCGACAGGTCGAGGCGTTTCACCGGTGA
Source organism: Bacteroidales bacterium (assembly GCA_016285085.1). Taxonomy (GTDB): domain Bacteria; phylum Bacteroidota; class Bacteroidia; order Bacteroidales; family WCHB1-69; genus UBA1756. The sequence continues at coordinate 6,125 of JAEEQA010000043.1, read as the reverse complement.
ATAGTAGAGCATCAGGAATCCGTAGGTGTCGGGCGAACGGAACATCTTGGTCTGCGCCTCCACCGTCTCGCTCCACTTTTCCGGCTTGCGGTAGCGGCTCTGCTGGTAGGTGAACCCGGCCTGGAACTCAAGGTTGCGGATGGGGATGTATTTCACCTCCACATTCAATCCGGCCACCCGTGCGCCGGAACCGTTCTGCCGGACCAAAAGGAGGTTGCCGTCCTCGTCGTGTCCCGCATCGGTCAGTACGAACACATCGTTGAGCGCGGTGAAGAATCCCTCCAAGAGCACATCCACGGCGGCATTGTGCCACTGCTTGGCGAAGTCCGCCGACAGGTTCACGGAGTGCGAATGTTCCGGCTTCAGGTCCGGCGAGATGCGGATGATGGAGACCTCTCCGCCCACTGCGGTGATGTGCAGGTCCTCGTCGAACGCCTGCGGCGCACGGAACCCTTTCGCGTACCCCGCCCGGAAGGTGAGCCACTCCAACGGGGCATAGCGGACGTTGGCGCGGGGACTGAAAATGGGCGGCTTGATCATGTTGTGCTTGTCGAGGCGGGCGCCCACCAGCAGCGACAGCTTCTCGTTTTTCCACTCGTTCTGGAGGAAGACGCTGTAGATGTGTACCTTTTGGTCAATGACGCGGTGATACCCCAACGCCTCGTCGTAGAGTGAGTTGTAGTTGTACTCCACACCTGTTGTGAGCGTGGCGGGCATGAAAAGGAACTTTTTCATGTAATAGACATATTGGGCGCCCGCCACCACGGCCAAATCCTTGGTGTTTCCGTAAGCGTTGGGATCCTGGCCCGCCCCGTAGTAGCTGCTGCGGTGGATGGACTGCAGCGACGAGTACACCTGCAGCCAGTGCTTCGAGTCCTTCGTGAAGAAGTCGTACTTCAGTCCGGCGCAGTGGATGTGGTGCTCGGTCTGCTCGGTGATGTCGGCTTCGTGCGCGGGCTGCGAGAGCTTGTTGCCGCCGCGCCGGAACTCGTTGAGCGTGTGGTATTCAAGGGAAAGCTTGGAATGTACGCCCAGTTTGACAAAACCCCGGAAGCCGATGTTCTTGGTGTTCAACTTGCCGATTTCCGTGAAACCGTCTCCGTCGCTGTCGTAGGGTGAACGCTGGCGGGCGCTGGCAAACAGGGTGATGCCGGCCGTGTTGTTGCGGGTGACAAGGGAGGCGTTCATCACCGTGTTGGCATCAAGTCGCCGCATGCCTGTCAGCGTGAGGTTGGTGCCGATGGAAACGCTGTTCACCTTCGGCTCTTTGGTGAGGATGTTGATGGTTCCCGCCACCGCATTGGAACCGAAAATGGCCGAACCGCCTCCGCGGATAACCTCCACTTTCTCGATCATGTTGACGGGAATCTGCTCCAGCCCGTAAACCTGCGACAGGGCACTGCTGACGGCGCGACCGTCGATAAGGATCTGCGAGTAGGCGCCTTCCAAGCCGTTGATCCGTACCTGCTGGAAGCCGCAGTTCTGGCAGTTGCTCTCCAAGCGGAGGCCCGGCTGGAAGTTGAGCCCTTCCGCCAGACAGACGGAATTGGTGTTGTTGAACGTTTTCGGCGAAATCACCCCGACCATCACGGGCGCCTCCTTCCGGCTCGTCTCGTTCTTGTTGGCGGAAATCACCACATCGTTCAGCATGATGGCATCCTCCTCCACCTCGAAATTCAGCTCGATGCTTTTGCCCTTTTCCACCGTGATTTCTTTTTCCTGAGAAAGATACCCTACCATGTAAACGGCTACCGTATAGGTTCCCGCCGGAAGGTCGTTCAGAAAATAGTGGCCGCTGGCATCGGTGACCGTGGCCACGTTTGTCCCTTTTACCACCACATTCATGTAGGCGATATGCTCCTCCGTCTGTTTGTTGATTACATGCCCGAATATGTGGGCGTCTGAATGGTTGTGATTATGCGGATGCGGGTGGTCGTGCTCCTGTGCGCATACGTACAAAGACAAAGCCAGCAGCAATGCTGACAATACGAATCGTTTCATGTTTCGTGCTTAAAATGATTGAGAGAAATTTGTTGATTTTTAATTAGTTGAAATCAACAAAGGGGGGAGCACGAAGTGAAAAGTGAAAAATGGGTGTAACAAGTGCAACCGTCAGTTTCTTTACAACGGGAAGAACAAGTTCCTGTACTTCCGGGTCGTCCGGCGTAAGTGCCGTGGGTGCGGTGAATATCGCGTGGGAGATGCAGTGCAAAATGACCATCTCCTCTTCCGAATGTTGGTGTTTGTGTTTCTCAAGGAAATTGTAAGGATGGGAATGGGCAACCACTACCCCTCTCATGATGTGCGTGTGCGGGAATAGACTACTGCCCAAAAACTGTCCTAAAAAAACGGACAGAAGGAGAATTCCCACGAAATTTCTGCACTTTCTAAACATCAATATTCTCTGTATCAGTACAAATGCACTTTTCTGATTGAATGGCAAAAATACAAAAAAAAACAGCCAATCGGGAGGAATTGTCGCTGACAAAGGAAAAGTGTTGGCACAGTGGTCGTTCAGTCAGCAGAGATATACTCTTTTTATGATTCGGCAGAGGCAATCTTTCAGACTTCTTTTTAGTTTTCAAATTTCCATTTTCAATTCCCAATTTATTTGTATTTTTGCCGCCGATTTTAAAAGAAGTATTCACGAAATAGTTTGCCTATGGAATAAAACCGCATAAATATTTTATGCACATCATAGAATAGGAAAAAGCGAAGTAGCTATACACTGGAATCATTGAAACTTCGACACTTTCAAGATTGACATTCTCAGAGTAAAGCAACGGCGCTCCCGCCAAAAGGCGTGGGCTTTACTCGTTGTAGTTGAGAATGTCAGGTAGTCGAAGACCTCAATGATTCCAATGAAGGCGAAAAGTGCCACGCTTTTTTTGTGTGCATTTGTCATCTGGCCTGAAACAAATTTTAATTTCTAAAACCTAAACCGATGGGCCGATGGTATAGAACAGGCGAAAGAAAAATGAAGAAAGCAATTATTATATTGTTTGTATTATTCGTTACCTTAACTGCTTTTACAGGTTATTATACATGCAAGACTTGCAATGGTAAAGGATATTGGTTGACAAAGACATGTTCTAGATGCAGTGGACACGGGACAATTATGAATATTGTTAATTGTCCAACATGTAGTGGTCGAGGTTATATTAGAGATAGTTATGGCGATGAAAAAACTTGCCCGAATTGCCAAGGCTACAAAAAAATTAACGATGAAAAACGGTGCCCCCAGTGCAATGGTAAGGGAGAAGAACCAGTACCTTGTAAAAATTGTAATGGAACAGGAAAAGTCTATATTGCGGACTGATAATACGAACAAAAGGCTGTGATATTTTGATTCAGAGTGGAATTTATAATTAAAACCGACGGGCCGATGGTATAGAACAGGCGAAATAGAAAAATGAAGAAATTATTATTGGGGCTACTCTTAATGGCAGGTATTGCAATGAACACTAATGCACAAGAACTATGTCCTTGCGAAATGGAAAATAAAGCTGATGCACTTTGGGCTGTTGCAATGACTCACACTACGGATAATAATATTTTTAGTGTCCCAAATTTGACAGAGAGTAATGTGGGTGATCCATGGTCTGCTGTTGCAGCAATCGTTGGTTCTTTGCTTTCAAGTCTTCCGGAGACCAGTTATGCATTGAAAATAACATCATCTGATGGCGAAATAAAGTATGCAGAGGTGAAATCATGCCAATATTGCTTGGAATATACGTATGATATTTTACAAGTATATGGTGTGAGTTCCGTTAGAATTATTTCTGCTACATGGTTAGGCAATGTCAATCCAAGTTGCAGCAATAAAACCTATTATCCTTCAGATTTGAGTGATGTTAAGCGTAGAAGAGACGAGAATTTCAATTATTAATTGAGGTTTGTGTCTTGTCTAGTCCTTAAAAGGAGGGTGACCCAGAGGCACGAAATTTTAGTTACAAATTATTGATTATATTCCCTTTTGGAAAAAGTCCAAAAGGGAATTTTCTTATCTCGTTGTTGGATGGTGGATTTGGTAGGAGGTAGTCGATCTCCTCGCTGTAGTCCACATTATTTTTTTTCGGTAATTTTTTTTCGGTAATCTGAAATAAAGTTGTATTTTTGCCACAAAATTTAGATGGTTATGGTAAAGATTGTCAATCCGTTTATTGTATCGGGAAAAATCCCGCCCGAATATTTCTGCGACCGTGTTGAAGAGGCGGCACAGTTGGAAAAAGCACTTAACAATCAGATGAATGTGGTTCTGACCTCCTCACGTCGTATGGGGAAAACTTCCCTCGTGGATTTTGTTTTCGACGTCCCCAGCATCAAAGAGGAATACGTAACCATCACGGTGGATATTTTGCACACTGGCACATTTCGCGAGTTTATCCTCGCCCTTGGTACCGCAGTATTTGACAGCGTGGCAAGTCGGAGTGAGAAATTACGTAAAATGTTTGTCACTTTTCTGAAATCTCTCAGCGCCAGTTTCGGATACGACACTTTGCAGAACATGCCGACCTTTGATGTGAAATTGGGCGATATACAACGACCTGAATATACACTGAACGAAATTTTTGACTATTTGGAGGCAGTTGACAGACGTTGTCTGGTGGTCATTGATGAGTTTCAGCAAATCACTCGCTATCCAGAAAAGAATGTTGAGGCGTTGCTCAGAACTTACATCCAGAAAATGTCGAATGCCAATTTCGTGTTCTCCGGAAGTCGTCGCAGACTGATGGAAGAGATGTTCTTCTCCTCAAAACGTCCATTTTACCAGAGTGCCAAATCTTTACGACTTGATCCAATCAAAGTATCTGTTTATCAAGAATTTGCAATCCATCATTTTCAACAGGCAGAGAAAAATATAACCGCAGAGGCTTTCCAATATGTTTATGACACATTCTGGGGTGTCACTTTCTATATTCAAAGAATTATGAAAGACGCATTTGCGGAAACCCTTATGGGAGACACTTGCGATCTTGAAGCTGTTAAAGAGCTGATACAAGATTATTTGGATGAGAACGATTCCCGTTTGCGTGAGCAACTTGCCTTTATCACCGAGTCTCAAAAAGAATTGCTGTACGCTATTCATGCCGAAAAACAGGCACAAGGAATCACCGCTATGGCTTTCAACAAAAAATATCGTCTGCGCTCACCTAGTTCAACCCAGTCGGCGGCATTAAAACTGCTTGAGTATGAACTTATTACAAGAGCTGAAAACACCTATTCCATCTCTGATCCATTGCTGAGTCTTTGGTTGGACAGACGCAAAGTATGAGGGAATTTCATTTTCAATTCTCAACTTATTTGTATTTTTGCACCTCGTTTTACATCATCTTTTTTCATAGTTTAATAACTATAATAATTTAATAATGAAGAAATTACTTACCATTGTTTTGTCCCTGCTCACCTGCAGCCTTTTTGCGCAGGTGGATTTGGATTATGAAATCTGCAATATGGAGTGTACCTCCGTGACCGTGGGGAAAAAGGCCTCGAAGGACGGCAGCGTGATGACCTCCCACACCGACGACAGCGGCCGCAGCCGCACCAACATCAAGGTGGAACCCGCCGCCGACCACGCCCCGGGCGAGATGATGCCCCTCTACAAGCGCGTCGCATGCAGCCCCGACACCAACCCGATGCCGAGCTACTGCTACGAATACACTGGCTCCATCCCGCAGGTGGCGCACACCTACCAGTTCCTCAACACCGCCTACCCCTGCATGAACGAGCACCAGCTCGCCATCGGTGAGTCAACCTTCGGCGGCCGCGGCGAACTGCGCTCCTCCGAGGGGCTGATCGACTGCCAGACGCTCTGCATGCTGATGCTCCAGCGCTGCACCACCGCCCGCGACGCTATCCGCACCGCCGGCGAACTGCTGAAAGAGTACGGCTGGTGCGACGGCGGCGAATGCCTCACCATCGCCGACAAGAACGAGGTGTGGCACCTCGAAATCGTCGGTCCCGGCAAGGGCAAGAAAGGCGCCGTGTGGGCCGCCCAGCGCGTCCCCGACGACCACGTGGCCGTCAACGCCAACGCCTCCGCCATCCGCGCGATCAACCTCAAGGACAAGGACTACTTCATGGCGTCCGACAACGTCTTCAGCGTGGCGGAGGAGAACGGCTGG
>JAEEQA010000042.1 GCA_016285085.1 Bacteroidales bacterium | reverse complement strand
CTCACGACCTCTTGACTGCCAGTCAAACGCTCTAGCCAACTGAGCTAACGCCCCATCGTTCTCGTTTGAGGCTGCAAAAATACAACTTTTTTTCATATCCGCCGCCGCCTGAAAGAACTTTTTTGAAAAAAATCTTTTGGATGTGATTATCTATTGATAATCAATGGTTTTCAGATTTTTCGTCGGGCAGAAAGGCTACTTCCTTCATTCCGCAGCACCACTTTCGTCCGCTATTTTCGGACAAAAGCAGCCTCCCGTACGCATCAACCCCGTCAATTCTGGCGGTTACGCGCTCGTTGCCGATGAGGTAGCTGTGGAACTCGCCCCGCCGGTACAGGCACGCCAGGTACGCACTCCGCAACTCGTCGCTGCCCCGCACGCCCAACCTGCCGTACTCCGCCGCGCAGACGGCCACCAGCTCCGCCGTCAGCGCGGCGACGTCGTGCCGCACGCCCGTCTCCAACAGGATGGAGGTGGGGTTGGGCAGGGGAGAGGGAAACGACTGCTGGTTGACATTCAGCCCGATGCCCGCAATGGTCCGCGAAATCAGCTCGCCCACAACCGAGTGCTCGATGAGAATGCCCGCAATCTTCCTGTCCCCGACGTAAATGTCGTTGGGCCACTTGATCTGCACCTCCGGCACGTAGCGGAGCAAAAACTTCCGCACGGACAACGCAAAGTATTGGTTGAAAAGGAATTGCTGCGCCGCGGGCACGGGCGGACGGAACAGGATGGAACAGAGGATGTTCTCACCCGCATCGCTGAACCAGCGGTTGCTGCCCTGCCCGCGGCCGCTCTCCTGGAAGTCGGCGGCAACGGTGAAAAACTCCGGCAACGGCTGCCCGCCGGCCGCCGCTTCGCCCTCCATTCGGGCCAAGTCGCGGTTGGTGGAGCCTGTGACGGCAATGTGTTGGATGATGGGTTCGTTCATGGGCGGCAAAAGTACATTTTTTTGTACTTTTGCCGCTCGTATCGCAAAAAAAATATCAGATGAATTACGAACAATTCCTGTCCCCCTGTTATGTGATGTTTGAAGAGTCGCTTTTGGCCAATCTCCAACTTTTGGATTTGGTGCAGAAAGAGGCTAACGTAAAGATAATCTGTGCTTTGAAAGGTTTTGCTTTCTGGCATGCTTTCCCGATGGTGCGACACTACCTGAGCGGCGCCACAGCTAGCTCCCTCAACGAGGCGCGACTTATCTCCGAAGAGATGGGCTGCGACGCCCACACCTATGCGCCCGTCTATATGCCCGAAGAGTTCGACGACCTGCTCCTCTACAGCAGCCACATCACCTTCAACTCCCTGTCGCAGTGGGCGCGCTACCGCCAGCGGGTGAAGGAGTTCCCGAAAAAAGTGAGTTGCGGCCTGCGCGTCAACCCTGAATACTCGGAGGTGAAGACCGATTTGTACAATCCCGCCATCCCCGGATCACGACTTGGAATCCTTGCTTCCGACATGCCGAGTCATTTACCGGAAGATATTGAGGGACTGCATATTCATGTGCTTTGTGAAAATAATAGTTTAGCATTGGAGAATTGCCTCAAAGCCTTCGAGGAGCGGTTCGATTCCCTCATCCGCGAGTGCAAGTGGGTGAACCTCGGCGGCGGCCATCTGATTACCGAACAGAACTATGACATCCCTCATCTTATCAAGATTTTGAAGGAATTCCGCCAGCGTTATCCCAATCTGGAGGAGGTGATTTTGGAACCCGGCGAGGCGGTGGGCTGGCGCACCGGAGTGCTGGTTTCTACAGTGGAGGATGTTGTTGAAAACAAGGGAATTAAAATAGCTTTGTTAAACGTTTCCTTCGCGTGCCACATGCCCGATTGCTTGGAGATGCCGTACAAGCCGACGGTCATCGGGGCGACGGAGCCGACTGCGGACAGCAAGCACGTCTATCGGCTGGGCGGCTGCTCATGCTTGGCCGGCGACTATATCGGGATGGGCGACTTTGCCTTCCCCGAGCCGCTGGAAATCGGCGACCGTATCGTCTTTGACGACATGATTCACTACACGATGGTGAAAACCACCTTCTTCAACGGCGTGCGCCATCCGGCCATCGGGGTCGTCCATACCGACGGTGAGTTCGAATTCCTTACGCAGCCGGGCTATGAGGATTACAAAGCAAAGTTGGGGTGATCTACAGAATTTCAATAAAAAGTTGTATATTTGCCCCGTCTGACTTTGAATTTTACCCATTGATTTAAAGTTCATTACAATCTTTTTAAAACAAAAAAAATCCTTCTGATGGAAAAAATCATCATTTTAGATTTCGGTTCGCAATACACGCAGCTGATTGCGCGACGCGTCCGCGAGTTGAACACGTACTGTGAAATCCTCCCGTACAACAAGTTCCCGTCCGACACGACGGATGTGAAAGGCGTCATCCTCTCCGGAAGTCCCTTTTCGGTGAACCAGCCCGAGGCCTTCAAGCCGGACCTCACCCCGATCCGCGGGCGTTTTCCGCTGCTTGGCATCTGCTACGGCGCACAGTACCTCGCGCAGGTCTCCGGCGGCAAAGTGGGGAGCAGCCACACCCGCGAATACGGCCGTGCCCACCTCGCCACCGTGGATGCCAACGAGCCCCTGATGAACGGCGTCCGCCCCAATTCACAGGTATGGATGTCGCACGGCGACAGCATCCTGGAGATTCCGGAGAACTTCCGCGTCATCGCCAGCACCCCCGAGGTGCGCGTGGCCGCCTACCGCATCGAGGGCGAACCCACCTGGGCCGTCCAGTTCCATCCGGAGGTCTATCACTCCGAAGACGGCACCGCCATCCTCCGCAACTTCGTCCACACGCTCTGCGGCTGCAAGGCCGACTGGACTCCCGCTTCCTTCATCGAGACCACCATCGCCGAACTGCGCCAGCAACTCGGTGACGACCAGGTTGTTCTGGGACTTTCCGGCGGTGTGGACTCCACCGTGGCCGCCGTCCTCCTCAACAAAGCCATCGGGCAGAACCTCCACTGTATCTTCGTCGATAACGGCCTGCTCCGCTACAACGAGTTCTCCTCCGTTTTGGAGAACTACAAATCATTGGGCCTCAACGTGAAAGGTGTGGATGCCTCGCAGCATTTCTACGAAGCTCTGAAAGGGGAGAGGGATCCCGAAAAGAAACGCAAAATCATCGGCAAAGGATTTATTGAAGTGTTTGAGGCAGAAGCCAATAAACTCGAAAATGTGAAGTGGCTGGCCCAAGGCACTATCTATCCCGACCGCATTGAGTCGCTTTCCATCACGGGCATGGTTATCAAGTCGCACCACAATGTGGGCGGCCTTCCCGAACGGATGAAGATGAAGGTGGTGGAACCGCTGAAGCTCCTGTTCAAGGACGAGGTGCGCCGTGTGGGACGTGCGCTCGGCATCCCCGAACTGCTCATCCAGCGCCACCCGTTCCCGGGCCCCGGCCTCGGTGTCCGCATCCTCGGCGACATCACACCCGAGAAGGTCCGCATCCTGCAGGAAGCCGACCACATCTTCATCGAGGGGCTCCGCAAGAACGACCTGTACGACAAGGTGTGGCAGGCCGGCGCCATCCTGCTCCCCGTGCAGTCGGTGGGCGTGATGGGCGACGAACGCACCTACGAGAACGCCGTGGCCCTGCGCGCCGTCTGCTCCACTGACGGCATGACCGCCGACTGGGCCGACCTTCCGAACCAATTCCTCCGCAACATCTCCAACGAAATCATCAACAAGGTGAAAGGCATCAACCGTGTGGTGTACGACATCAGCTCCAAACCGCCCGCGACGATCGAGTGGGAGTAATGCGTGACATTTGTAGAGACGCGATTCATCGCGTTTCCATAAACCGGACAATATGTTCCCCCTGTTGAGACGTGCCATGGCGCGTCTCAACAAATGTTTTACTCAAATTCAATGGATTTCAACCCCTCAATCGTTTGCATTGGATTGGGGGATTTGAAAATGTAATTCCCTGAAACCAGGATGTCGGCACCCGCCTCCACCAGTTTGGGGGCAGTTTCGTCGTCCACGCCGCCGTCCACCTCGATCATCACGTCGGGATTCAACCGCTCCGCCATTTCACGAAGTGCCTCCACCTTCCGCAGACTGTTCTGGATGAACTTTTGCCCGCCAAAACCGGGATTCACTGACATAATCAGTACCATGTCCAGATCGGGCAGGATGTCCTCCAGCAGGCAGATGGGCGTGTGCGGGTTCAGTGCCACTCCCGCCATCATGTCCTCGTTCTTGATTTGCCAAACCAAACGGTGCAGATGCGTGACCGCCTCATAATGCACGGTGAGGATGTCGGCCCCCGCTTTTTTGAAGTCGCTCACATAGCGTTCCGGACCGGTAATCATCAGGTGAACATCCAGCGGTTTTTCCGCCATTGTGCGGATGGCTTTCACCACGGGCAGCCCGTAGGAGATGTTGGGGACGAACACGCCGTCCATGATGTCCAGATGGAACCAGTCGGCGCGGGATTCGTTGACCATTTGTATGTCTCTGCCCAGGTTGCAGAAATCGGCGGAAAGCATCGAGGGTGCTATTAACGGATTCATTTTCAGTTTTTTTTGTTTGATAAAAAAAGAAGCCGCCGTGCAATCGCGGCGGCTTCGGTATCAGATGGCTACTCTTCTTTGAGGAAGGGATAGCCGTAGTCGGTGGCAGGAACGTAGGTTTCCTTGATGCAGCGGGCGCTGATCCAACGGTAGAGGTTGAGGGCGCTGCCTGCCTTGTCGTTGGTGCCGGAAGCACGGGCGCCGCCGAAGGGCTGGCAACCGACCACTGCGCCGGTCGGCTTGTCGTTAATGTAGAAGTTGCCGGCGGCGTGGCGCAGGATCTGTTCGGCCTTCTCGATGGCGTAACGGTCCTGAGCAAAGATGGAGCCGGTGAGAGCGTACGGGGAGGTCTCGTCGCAGAGGTGCAACGTCTCTTCGTACTTGGCATCGGGATAGACGTAAACGGTGATGACGGGTCCGAAGATCTCCTCGCGGATGGACTCGTAATCGGGGGTCTTGGCCACGATGATGGTGGGTTCGACGAAGTAACCGACGCTCTTGTCGCAGTTGCCGCCGAGCACGATCTCCGCATCTTTCGACTTCTTGGCGCGGGAAATGTAACCGGCGATGTTGTCGAACGATTTCTCGTCAATCACAGAGTTGATGTAGTTGCTGAAGTCGCGGCCGTCGCCCATCTTCACGGTCTTCATCATCTCCTGGATGTGTTTCAATGTCTTGGCCCAGAGGGATTTCGGAACGTAGGCGCGGGAAGCGGCGGAACATTTCTGACCCTGATACTCGAAAGCACCGCGCAGGATGGCCACAGCCAGTTCGCGGGCGGGAGCGGTCTTGTGGGCGAAGATGAAGTCCTTGCCACCGGTTTCGCCGACGATCTTCGGATAGGTCTTGTAGTTGTCGATGTTCTTGCCGATCAGCTTCCAGAAATTCTTGAAAGTTGAGGTGCTGCCCGTGAAGTGGATACCGGCCAGATAGGGTGACTTGAAGGCCACTTCGCTGATGACGGAACCGCTGCCCGGGAGGAAGTTGATGACACCGTCGGGAAGACCGGCTTCCTGCAACAGTCTCATAATGTAATAGTTGGAAAGGATAGCCGTGGTGGACGGTTTCCAAATTGTGACGTTACCCATCAGAGCGGGAGCCACGTTCAGGTTCAGAGCGATGGAGGTGAAGTTGAACGGGGTGATGGCATAGACGAAGCCTTCCATACCGCGGTACTCGTTGCGGTTCAGCATCGTGTGGTCGGAGATGGGCTGCTCGCTGTAAATCTTGGAGGCGAAATAGGTGTTGAAACGGAGGAAGTCGATGGCCTCGCACGGGCAGTCGATTTCGGCCTGGAACGGGCTCTTGCCCTGTCCCAGCATGGTGGCGGCGTTCAGCACATAGCGCCATTTGGTGGCCAGCAGGTCGGCGGCCTTCATCATGATGGAGGCACGCTGGATCCACGGCATGCTTTCCCATTTCTCGCGGGCGGCCATGGCGGCGTCGATAGCCATCTGGACAGCCTCTTTCGTCACTTTGTGATATTTTGCCAAAACGTGACCGTGTTCGGTGGGCATGACAACGGTGCCCATGTCGCCGGTCTTCACATCCTTACCGTTGATAATCAACGGGATTTCGATGCACTGTTTGTATTGTCTGTCCAATTCTTTTTGCAGCATGGCTCTTTCGGGAGTGCCGGGGGCGTAGCTGTAAACCGGTTCGTTTTTCGGTTCTCTGAAAATGTAATTTGCGTTGTTCATGATTTTGTTATTGGGTTTAAAGATTGATTCTTAAATGGTTATTGACGTAATTTCGCTCCAATTTCACGCTCGTAGGCGGCAATCAGCTTGTTCATCACTTTCGTGATGTCCTCGTCGGTCAAAGTCTTTTCAGCATGTTGCAGCACAAAATTGAGTGCATAGGATTTTTTACCGCTTTCGATCTTGTCTCCTTCGTAAACATCGAACAGGGAGACATTCTTCAGCAGCTTGGAACCGTACTTGTAGGCGATTCTCTCCAGCGTGTCGTAGGTGACGGCCTTGTCCACCACGAGGGCGAGGTCGCGCTTCACGGCGGGATAGGCCGGGATGGGGGAGTAGGTCACATTGGCTCCGTAGGCGGCATACAGGACATCGAGGTCGATTTCGGCATAGCAGACCTCCTTCTTGATGTCAACGTACTTCAGGATAGAGGGTTTCAATTCGCCGATAGTGCCGACCAACTCCTCGCCGATACGGAATTTCAAACATTCCGTGAATCGTGCATCCTCGCCGATTTCAGATTGTATATTGTTTATATTCAATAATTTGAATATGTTTTCAACCATGTTTTTCAGATAGAAGAAGTCGGCGGGTTTGGCCGGCTCGTTCCAGAGGTCGTCGTGATTTCTGCCGGTGACGAACAGGGAGAGGCATTGTTTCTCCTTGTACTGGTCGGTGACAGAGCTCTCACGGGTGGCTTCCGTGTTCTTGTAATAGGTCTTTCCGAACTCGAACAACCTTAAATCAGCGCATTTGTTGTTGATGTTGCGAGCGATGTTTTCCAAACCGCTGAAAAGAAGGGTCTGGCGCATCGCGTTCAGCTCATTGCTCAGCGGGTTCAACAAGAGTACGGTTTCCTTCTCGTTGAGGAAGTCGAAATGCTCCGCATACGCCGACTTGGTGAGCGAGTTGTTCATGATTTCGAGGAATCCGTTGTCCGCGAGGTAGGTGGAGGTCTTCTTCTGGACGGGGCGGAAGTCGGTTTCAGCCTTGACATTGATGTTGTATCGCATCGTGTCGGGAATCTCCACGTTGTTGTACCCGTATATGCGGAGGATTTCCTCAATCAGGTCAATGGGGCGGGTGACGTCGGCCTTGAACAGCGGCACCGAAACGGTGACCTGTTCGTCTACCGACTGCGAGCCGGAGAGGTCGATGCCGAGGGAAAGCAGGATGCTGGATACCATCTGCTTGTCGATTTTCTTGCCCACCACCTTGTTGATGTCGTCGTAGCGGAGGGTGATCTTCGGACGTTCGATCTCGTTGGGATAGACGTCGATAACCTCGGAGGTCAGGCCGCCGGCAATCTCCTTGATCAGGTTGGCGGCGCGGCGGACGGCATAGACCGTGATTTCGGGGTCGCAGCCGCGCTCGAAGCGGAAGGCCGCGTCGGTTTTCAGGTTGTGGCGCTTGGAGGTCTTGCGGATGCTCACGGGGTTGAAGTACGCGCTTTCGATGAAGAGGTTCTTGGTGGTTTCCGTCACGCCGGAATCCTTGCCTCCGTAAACGCCCGCGATGCACATCGGCAGTTTTTCGTTGCATATCATCAGGTCGCTCTCGTCGAGCTTGATCTCGTTCCCGTCAAGGGTGACGAACGGCGTGCCGGTAGGCAGGTTCTTGATGATGACCTTGCGGCCGATGATTTTGTCGGCGTCGAAGGCGTGCAGCGGCTGTCCGATTTCAAACATCACAAAATTGGTGATGTCCACAATATTGTTGATAGGACGGATCCCGATGGAGCGGAGACGGTTCTGCAGCCATTCCGGCGACTCCTTCACGGTCACGTTGTCGATGGTGATGCCCGTGTAGCGGGGGCAGTCCTTCTTGTTCTCGATGGTGATGTCGATGCTCTTGCGGACGGTGTTGCGGAATTCGCGGTCCAGCGGGAGGATGGGGGCGGAGCAATGGATTCCGTTGGCCTTGAGGATGGCCTGCAGGTCGCGGGCCACGCCGAAGTGGGAGATGGCGTCGCTGCGGTTCGGGGTGAGGCCGATCTCGAAGATGGTGTCGGTCTGCACGTTGAACAGCTTGGCGGCGGGGGTGCCGACCTCGGTCTTGGGGTCAAGAACCATGATGCCGTCGTGCGACTCGCCGACCCCGATCTCGTCCTCCGCGCAGATCATCCCTTCGGAGGGCACGCCGCGCAGCTTCGACTTCTTGATGGTGAACGACTCGTCGCCATTATATAATATTGTACCGATGGTGGCCACGATCACCTTTTGTCCGGCAGCCACGTTGGGGGCGCCGCAGACAATGTTGAGGGGTGTCTCGCCGCCCACGTTCACTGTGGTGACGTGCAAGTGGTCGGAGTCGGGATGCGGCTCGCAGGTCAGCACCTCGCCGACGACAAGGCCGCGCAGCCCGCCACGGATGGTCTCGAAGGTCTCCATCCCTTCCACTTCAAGCCCGCACGCCGTAAGGTAGTCGGCGGTCACTTCGGGCGTCAAATCAAAACTGATGTATTGTTTCAGCCAGTTGTATGATATTTTCATATCAGATTATTATAGATTTTTTAGTTCGTTCAAGCAAAAAAGAGTCCTCCCGCCAACCGCAGGAGGAACTCTTTCCTTTTCCCGTGGTTAGGCAACTGCGATGAGCAGGCAGACCACGATGGCAAACAGAGCAACACCTTCCACGAATGCGGCGGTCAGAATCATGTTGGTTCTGACATCACCGGCCACTTCGGGCTGGCGGGCGATGGACTCCAGAGCGCCTTGGCCGATTCGGCCAATACCGATACCTGCGCCGATGGCGGCCAGACCGGCACCGATGCCAGCGCCCATTTTACCGATGGAACCATCGGCTGCTGCTTGCAATAACATTGATAAACTTGACATAACGATTATGTTTAAAAAGTTAATAAAAAGGTTTTCAATCAATTAGTGTTCGTGTTCCTCCTCCATGGCCATGCCCGTGAACAGCGCCGTGAGCAGCGTGAAGACGAAGGCCTGGATGAAGGCGACGATGCATTCCAGCAATCCCATGAAGACGTAGAAAAGCAGGGACACGACCGAAACGCCGTAGCCGAGGGCGGGACCGTACAGACCGCCGAAGATGAAAATCAGGGAGATGACACCAAGGGCGATGATGTGGCCCGCGGTGATGTTGGCGAAAAGTCGCACCATCAGCACGAACGGCTTGGTGAAGATGCCGATGAACTCCACGACCGGCATCAGCGGGATGGGGAACTTGAGGAACCACGGCACACCGGGCGTGTTGACAATGTGCTTCCAGTAGTTCTTGTTGGAAGAGAAGGTGGTCATCAGGAAGGTGATGACGGCCAGTATGCCGGTGATGGCGATGTTGCCGGTGACGTTGGCGCCGCCCGGGAAGATCGGAATCAGCCCCATCAGGTTGTTGACCAGGAT
The DNA here is from genome assembly GCA_016285085.1 of Bacteroidales bacterium. Classification (GTDB taxonomy): domain Bacteria; phylum Bacteroidota; class Bacteroidia; order Bacteroidales; family WCHB1-69; genus UBA1756. The sequence goes on along the minus strand of JAEEQA010000042.1, from coordinate 11,943 downwards.
GAAGAAGAACAGCGTGAGGAGGTAGGGGAAGTATTTCTCGTATTTGTCTCCCAAAGACGGGATGGCCACCTCGTCGCGGATGAAGAGGATGAGGGGCTCCACAAGACCCTGCGCCCCGTGGGGAGCCTTGTTCTCGCGCTGCTTGTACTGCTTGGCCACTTTCAGGAAAAGCCACAGCAGGATGGTGATTGAAATGATCAGGGAACAAACGTTCTTGGTGATGGAGATGTCGATGATGGAAGCATCCGCGTCGATGAGTTGTGCCATCTGCTCTTCATTTGCAATGCCCTTTTCTTCAGCAAGTTCTGTAATTTCGCCGGTGTAATTCTCGGACAACTTTACGATGGTTCGCTTGGTTTCCGGTGTGAAGCCGATGGCATAGCCCTTGTAGGCGTTATGACCGTGATGGAACTTGCTGGACATGAAAACCACGGGCTTGCCGTTGTCGAAAAGGATGACGGGGAGCGGGATGGAAACGGATTTCTCGCCGCTGCCGGTGATGTGCCAGCCGTAGTCGTCAATCACGTGTTCCACGATGAAAGGACCGGGATTGAACTTTTCTGGCTCACCCGTTTCGGATGCAAAAAGTGAAGATGTGGAGAAAATCAAAAAAAATGCAGTTGAAAGCGCAAATAATATTTTTTTCATTTCAATATGTAAATCTAACTGTATTAGTCTTTTAAATTGCATTGAAAGGGGAACGCACCCCTCCGGATTTTCAAGCCGCTAATATACGACTTTTGTTTGAATCAGCATTTATTTCATTGTCAAAAAAAAGATTTTATTTGTCAGGGTTTTGTATTCCAAAAAAAGATGTACCTTTGCAAGCTGAAAAATTAAAGACAATCCAGTATGAAAAATCTTGGTATTTCTTTTGTTATGTCGCTGTTTATCGGCATTTTGCTTTTTAACGGAGTCTGCAATGCGCAGAACAAGACCCAGCCGTGCAAGACCTGTGACCAGCAGGAGATGGCGTTTGAACAGTACAACTCCCAGCGGGAAATGACAGGACAGTCCACGTTGCGTCTTCCCGAATTCAGCGGCGGAATGGACTCCCTCTACCTTTATATGGCAGAAAATCTGGAATATCCGGATGCCTTGAAGAGCAGCAAGGCCGAGGGCACCACGCTCGTGCAGTTCACCGTCGGCATCGACGGCGAGATCTCGTCCGTCAGCGTCGTCCGCTCCTCGGGCTATCCCGAAATGGATGAAGAGGCCGTCCGCCTGGTGGAATCCTTCCCCAACTGGAAACCCGCCGCAAAGAACGGCGAGGCGATGGCGATGAAGACCCAGCTGCCGGTCCGCTTCGTCTATTACGAGGAAGACGAAGAATAGAGAATAACGCGTGTCGGGGCCGTTCCCCGACTTTTCATTAATTAAAATAAAAAAGTAAAGAGATGGAAAATTTAGAGAAAAATGAAGTTTTGTCAAGAGCAGTCAGAGCAGGAAAAAGAACTTACTTTTTTGATGTGAAGGCCACGAAGGGTGATGAAAAGTATTTGACCATCACGGAAAGCAAACGCAAATTCAACGCCGACAACGGCACATTCATTTACGAGAAACACAAACTGTTCCTTTACAAGGAAGATTTCAACAAGTTCAAGAACGCCCTCGGCGCAATGCTGAACTTCATCGAGACCGGCGAAATGCCCGCCGACGAGCTGTTCGCCGTCCCGGAACGCAACTTCTCCGAAGACATCAACTTTGAAGACCTCGACGCCTAATGGGAAAAGTCATCGCTGTCGTCAATCAGAAGGGCGGGGTGGGGAAGACCACCACCGCCGTCAACTTGGCCGCCTCGCTCGCCGTCCTTGAGCACAAGACCCTGCTCATCGACGCCGATCCGCAGGCCAACGCCACCTCCGCTGTCGGCGCTGACCCCAACGCGATTGAAGCCAGCATCTACGACTGCATGATCGGGAACGCCAACGCCAAGGACACGGTGATCGACACCGACCTCCCCGACCTGAAGCTGCTTCCCGCCAACATCAACCTCGTGGGCGCGGAAGTGGAGATGATTGATGTGGACCGCCGCGAGTACCGCATGAAGGACTCCCTCGCCGAAATCAAGGGCGACTTCGAGTTCATCATCATCGACTGCGCCCCCTCGCTCGGCCTCCTCACCGTCAACTCCCTCGTCGCCGCCGACTCCGTCATCATCCCCGTCCAGTGCGAGTACTTCGCCCTTGAAGGCCTTGGCAAACTGCTGAACACGATTCGGCTGATCCAGTCCGGCATGAACTCCGACCTCACCATCGAGGGCATCCTGCTCACCATGTACGACAGCCGCCTCAAACTGGCCAACGCCGTCGTCGAGGACGTGCAGCAGCACTGCCGCGGGCTTGTGTTCCAGACCATCATCGCCCGGAACATCCGTCTGAGCGAGGCGCCCAGCCACGGCAAGCCCGTCATCACCTACGACATACAGTCTCGCGGCACCGTCAACTATCTCAATCTCGCAAAGGAAATCCTCACCAAAAACGGATTATAACCGATTTAAAACGCTATGGCCAAGAAAATTGCAACCGGTTTGGGCAAGGGCCTCGGCGCATTGTTGGGTGAAGGCGAGTATTCCGTACTCGCCCCTAATTCCAGTGTGCGTGTCAAGGCCGACGCCAACACCAATATCAAGATTGACTCCATCGACCTCAATCCGGGACAACCCCGCACCGACTTCGATCCCGTCGCCCTCGAAGAGCTGGCGCAGTCCATCAAGACCTACGGACTGATCCAGCCCATCACCGTGCGCCCGATTGAGAAGGGACGCTACCAGCTCATCTCCGGTGAGCGCCGGCTCCGCGCCGCCAAGCTCGCCGGCATGACCGAAATACCGGCGTACGTCCGCTCCGTCGATGAAATCCAGTCCATCCAGATGGCCCTCGTGGAGAACATCCAGCGCGAAGACCTCAATGCCATCGAAATCGCTGTCTCCTACCAGCGGCTCCTCGACGAGTGCAACCTCTCGCAGGACGAACTCAGCGAAAAAGTTGGAAAAGGTAAAACCACCATTGTCAACTACTTGCGTCTTTTGAAACTCTCAAAAGAGGTTCAGATTGCCGTGCGCGACAACACCATTTCGATGAGCCACGCCCGTGTCATCGTCGGCTTCGACGATTTTGAAATCCAGAACAAGCTTTTGGACGAAATCCTGAAGAAAAACCTTTCCGTTCACGAAGCGGAGGCACTTTCCAAGAAAATAGCCAAGGAGGTGAAGCCGCGCCGCAAAATCCACGTGCGCCTCTCCGACAAGGTCATCGCCTTCAAAGACGATTTCTCCAAGCGTGTGGGTTCCACGGTTTCCATCGTCAAGGATGCCAAGGGAATCGGGAAGATCACCATCCCGTTCAAGTCCGACGACGAGCTGGCCCGCATCATTGAAACGCTTTCCAAGTAAACCGTATGAAAATGCGTGTTCTTATCTTCTGCCTTGCCGTTTTGTGCGGTTGCTTCCATGTGGAATCGTATGCGCAGAGTGATACGACACATTCCGTTACGGACACAAACATTCCAAAGAAAAATGTCAAGAGGTCGTCCTCGCACGCCCGCACCACCTTTGCGGATGCTGAAACCGTGGAGCATGTGCACACCACTGATTCGGCGCTGCAGAAGAAGCACAACCCCAAGATTGCGATTGCCCTCTCGGCGGTGATTCCGGGTGCGGGCCAGATCTATAACCGCAAGGCATGGAAAGTGCCCATCATCTATGCGGGGCTTGGTGCGTCGGGCTATTGTGTCTATCATTTCGCAAAGAAAATGAACGATTACAAGTTTGAATACCGTTATCGGATGCAAGGGAAGACAGACCTGTTGGATCCCCGTTTCGCCAGTATGGATGACGAGACGGTGCTTTCCATGAAGAAGTACCACCAGCGCAACATGGAAATCTCGATTGCCGCAACGGCGGTCGTTTATGTCTTGAACCTGATTGACGCCATTGTGGATGCGCACCTGTTTTACTTCGACATTTCCGACGACCTGTCGATGCGCTGGTCGCCGGCCGTGCAGCCGGATCCGTTCGGACGGTACAACAGCGGAGTGGCCGTCACGTTTTCGTTCAGGTAGGTGAGAGAAGAGCGCCCCAAATTCTTCTATTACGAGGTTTATATCGTTTTTTACTATTAGGGAAAAATAAAAGCCCGCAAGGATCAACTTGCGGGCTTTTATTTTGGATAGCAATTTCTACACAAACAGCGCGTCGATCTGCTCCTTGTAAAGGTTCTTGATGACGTGCCGTTTCACCTTCAGGGTGGGGGTGAGGATGCCGGTTTTCTGGCTCCATTCGTCACAGATGAGGGTGAATTTCTTCACTTTCTCCGTTTCGCCGAAGAATGAGTTGTACTTCTCGACTTCCTGAGAGAAACGTTTCAGAACGACGGGATCTTTGATGACCTCGGCGGCGGTCGTGAAATTCACTTCGTGCCCTTTGCACCACGATTTCAGGAACTCTATATCGGGGGAGATGAGGGCGGCGGCGAACTTCTGGTTCTCGCCGAAAACGACCATGTTCTCGATGAACGGTGACTCAACGAACTTCTCCTCAATGGCTTGCGGGTTGACGTATTTGCCGAAAGAGGTCTTGAAGATGTTCTTCAGGCGGCCGGTGATTTGCAGCTGGCCTTTCTCGGTCCAGCGGCCCGCGTCGCCGGTGTGGAACCAACCGTCGCTGTCGATGACCTCCGCCGTGAGTTCGGGATCCTTGTAGTAGCCCATCATCACGTTGTGGCCGCGGCAGAGGACCTCGTTGTTCTCGCCGAGGCGGATTTCGACGCCCGGGAGCGGGAAGCCGACGGTGCCCACCTCGCGGCCGTCGCGGTCACGGTAGCTGACGCAGAGGACGGGTGAGGTCTCGGTGGCGCCGTACCCCTCGTACACCGGCATGCCGATGGCGGAGAAGAAGGCGGCCAGACGGGGCTGGAGGCTGGCTGCACCCGACACCACAATGTCGAAGTCGCCGCCGATGCCCTTGCGTATCTTGCTGTAAACCAGTTTGTCGGCAATCTTGAGCTTGAAGTTGTACCACGCCGTACGGTCGTAGTCCTGAATCTTGTATTGTTCGGCAAGGCGGATGGCCCAGCGGAAAATCTTCTTGGCCATCGGTTTCATGTTCTTGCTGGAGTTCCAGATCTTGTCGGCGAACTTCTCGAGCACGCGCGGCACGGCCGACATCATGGTCGGGTTCACCTCCTTGATGTTTTCGGCGATGGTGCCGAGGTTCTGGGCGTAATAGACCGTCATGCCGAGGTACTGGTACAGGAACACCAGCATACGTTCGTAAGCGTGGCACAGCGGCAGGAAGCTGAAGGCGCGTTTCGACCATTTGGCGGGCGTCTGGCGCAGGTTCATCAGTTGGCTGCAAATATTATAGTGCGACAGCATCACGCCCTTCGGTAGGCCGGTGGTGCCGGACGTGTACATGATGGTGGAGCAGTCCTCCGGGCGTACGGCGTCGCGACGGCGCTGCAGCTCCTCGGGATTCTGGTTGGCCGCGCCCAACGCGATCAGCTGGTCGAGGTAGGGGAACTTCTCGCGGTCGATGAAGGTATAGACGTGCTTCAGTTCGGGGGTGTCGGGCATAATGGCGGCAATCTTGTTCATCACCTCCGCGCCTTCCAGAATCACCACCTTCATGCCGGAGTGGCGGACGATGTGGCGGTAGTCGTTCTCACTGATGGTGGGATAGACGGGTACACTGATGGCGCCGATCTGCATGATGGCCATGTCAATCATGTTCCATTCGGGACGGTTGGTGGAGATGATGCCCACACAGTCACCGTGCTGTACGCCCAACTGCATCAATCCATAACTGATATTGTTGGTGATATCCTGATATTCGCCAGGCGAATAGGCCATCCAGACGCCGTTGCGCTTGCCGGCCAGTGCGATTTTCTGTTCGGGGTGAACCGTCTCGTACTGCGTAAGAATGTCAAACAAACGGGTAATGTCAACAGTTTTTAAATCTCTCATAATTAATCTTTTAGGTTTGTATTTAAAGAATAATGGTTTTGCAGTAAAAAGTTTGCAAAAGAACGATAAAAATCCATCTTGCTTGTTTTTAAGGTATTGAATGAATTTTCGGGGTGGCAAATTCCATTATTTTGGGGTGAAATTTTCAAATATGGGGCGAAATTCATCCCAAAAGGTTTTTGTAAGGTAAAAAATCGTACTTTTGCCGCCCCATTTTGGGGTGGAATATGAACAAACGAATACCTGACTATTTGCTCACTATAGAGACGAATTTGAAGCAGTTGGCTTTTGTCACTGTCTTCTCGTTTGTGTTCATATTTGTCTATACGCCCTTCGAACCCTCTACCTGGTTCCATGCCAGTGACTCCACCATGCAGTTCGTCTATTCCTCCGTCGTTATCTTAGGCGCAGTGGCGATTCTGGTGGCAGCGCGGCTTTTCCTCAATTTTATCGGTAAAACACGACACTTTACCATCCTGCAATATTGTTTTTGGTTAGCGGGGGAAATCGTCCTCATCGCCTTTGCTTATACTATATTCAATGAATTGATACTCAATGACCCCAGAGCGTTTCCTGAAGTGCTGCAGCGGTCATTTTTGTTTATCTCATTGATTATGTTCATTCCCTATTTGGTGTCCTATCTTTATTTTGCTTTAAAGGACAAGGACGACAAAGTTCGGGAACTTCTTGAGCAGCAGGAACAATTGCTTTTAAAGCAAAAGTTGATGCAGATGGCCCCGCCGATGCAGAAGGACACGGCGGAAAGCATGGCGTCCGAGCTGGAACCTGCACTGGAAACGCCGGCTGCACCCCTTACTGATTGGGCCAATGAGGTGATTCATTTTACGGACGAAAAAGGTTCCTTGAAGCTTTCCATCAAGCAGGATTACGTCTGTTACATCGTTTCCGCCGATAATTACGTCAATATTTTTTACCAGAATAAGGGAAAAATGGCGCATTGTATGGTGCGTACCACGATGAAAAATCTGGAAGATATGCTGGAACCCCGCGGTTTCTCTCGGTGCCATCGTTCTTATCTGGTTAATACAAAGAAGGTTAAGATTGTTCGCAAGGAGCGTGATGGGTTTTATATTGACCTTGATATGGACGGCATAGGCGACATCCCCATTTCCAAGACCTATGCCGACAAAATGCTGAAAGCCATATCTTTGAATTAGATATTTCCGAACTTTCTGTTTTAACAAGAAAAGGCTCAGTGAGGCCGGTGCCATGCAGGCTTACAAGTCCAAATATTTCTGGTACAAAACCTGAAGGAATGCCTTGGCATTCTGGATGTTCCTTGTCCGTAGGGTGCCATCCGTAAAAGTGTCTTTGTAGAAACTGTTGGTGTTGGCGTCGTAACCGAAGGCACCTTCGGACGTAATCCAACCAATCCCATAATTTGTTTGATATACCGCAAATTGCGGCGAGTAAGGATTCAGGATGTCCTTGCTCCACCCGAAATGGGTGTCAGTGATATTCAGTTGCCGTGCCAGCGTGAGCGGCAGGTCGAGGTAGCTGCAAAGCTGGTCCACCGTTTGGCCGCGGAACTCCTCCTTCAAAGCACCGCCGGTCCAGAGCATCGGGATGTGCTGGTAGCCGGCATCGTAGTAGTTCCACTGCTTGTAGGTGCGGTGGCTGTGGTCGGCCACGAGGATGAACAGCGTGTTTTCGTACCAGCCCTCCTGTTTCGCCTGCGCAAAGTACTGTCCCAGACAGTAGTCGGTGTATTTGGCCGAATTGAGGTAGGGGAGTTCTTCCACGTCCCACGTGAGGGGCTCGGTGCGTTGCGGCACGTCGTAGGGCGAGTGGCTGCTGGCCGTGAATAGCATGGAAAAGAAGGGCTCCTTCTCCTTTTTTAATTCTGCAAGATGGTGGGAAAGAGACACTTCGTCGTAAATCGACAGTTTGCCGTGCGGTGCGTTAGCGGGAAAGTCATCCTCGTCCACAAGGTGCTCGAAGCCCATCGCCATGAGGTAGGCACGGAGGTTGCCGTAGGTGAGGTCGCCGCCGAAGTGGAAGGAGGTGCGGTACTTGCGGGCTTTCATCACCTCCGCAAAACTCTCCAGCTTGCCGTATTTCTCGAAATTGTCGGTGATGGTGACCACCGGCACGGGCGGGAAGCCGCTGACAATGGAGGAGATGCCCTCCTGCGAACGGTGCCCCGCCGCATACACCTGCGTGAACAACAGTCCCTCCTTTTCCAACTCCTTGAAACAGGGCGTGATACCCGCTTTGCCACCCAGACTCTCAATGAGGTCCGCCGACCAACTTTCCAGCAGGATGATGACAATATTGGGATTTTCGGTATTCAGGACTTTGATGCAAGTGTCTTTTTCACAGATGTATAGACTGTCAACGATGGCTTGTGCCTCCGCTTGCGGCATGAACTGGTAGGGATTCCCGTTGTTGGACTTCCCGAAGCGGATGGTGCTTTTGATCAGATGCCACTGCGTGTTGACGGCGGCATCGTTCAACACTTGGTTCTTGGAGAAATAGGCGCTGCTTTGCGAAATCGGGATGCCGGTGATATGGCCGCGGATGCCGACGAAATCGAGGCCCAGGGTGATGACCATCAGCAGGAACGGAAGCCAGCGGTGTTTTTGCAGCGGTGTAATTTCGGGACGGCGGAACCAGTGGCGGTAAACCCAGAAGTAGAGAATACTCAGTCCCGTGCCCGCCAGCATCCCCACGGTGAGCTGGATCCACGTCGCCGAACGCACCGCCTCCATCGGATTTTTCAGGTACGCCCAAATCTTGTAGTTGAGCTTGGTGTCCCACTCTTGGTAAAGGATGATGTTTCCCAATGCAGTGAAAACGAGGACGATGACGACCAAAAGGGTGTAGCCGCTCAGCAGGTGGTCGGGCCATTTTTTCTTGAAAAAAAGCTGGAAAGAAAGGAATGTCAACGGCAGTGCCAGAATGTAGCACGCGGCGGAAAGGTCCAGATGGAAGGCGTGGACGTAGGTGCTGAGAATTTCGGCAAAGGAACTCTGCCCCGCTGCGGAGTGGTTGGCCACCAAGAAAGCCGTCCGCTCGATGGTGAAGGCGAGGAGGAGAAAAAGAAGGTATTGGCCGATGCGTGCGGCGTAGCGGATGAGGGAACTTTTCACGATAGCGAGATTATTCGGTGAGACGGGTGAATTCCTTGTTTTCAGGGATGGCGTAGGTGTGTCCGTTCTCTCCCCAGCCGTTTTGGCGAAGGATATAGTTTTCACCCGTCCAATCAATTTCGATAGTTCGGATATCGATGCCTTTGATTTTCAAAATGTTGCCGTTTCTTTGATAGGAAATTCTGTTTTTGACAGGTTCGCTCCATTGTTCCACATCGAAAGATTCGTATTCGGGTTCGAATCCTTTCAGTGAACAAATGTTGATGACCCGCACGCGGCGGCTGGCGATACCTTTGGCTTTGGCCACGGTTTTCACGTTGTCGTCGTCAAGGTCCATCATCAGGTCGTCGGTGTCGATGTCTTCCTCGTCGGTGGCTTCGGTGACCAGTGTGTCAGTCGGGTTCGGGGCGGCGGGGTCGGCAGCGAGCGTGTCCGTTTTGGCCGGGGCCTTCTTCGGGCGTGCGGGGCTTTCCACAATCTGCACAACCGTGTCTGTCACAGCAGATTCGGTATTCGCCCGCTGGAAACGGAGCATCTCCAAAGAGGTGTATTTGTCCAGAAAATAGAAGGCGCAGGCAAGCAGGATGCCGATCAGCAGCCCCACGGAGAGCCCCAACCAGAAATGTCCTTTTCGTGCCTGCGTTTTTTCTTCCATTGTTAGTACTCGATTTGGTATTCAATGATGGAAACGGTGCGAAGAACCGATGGATCCACCTCGTCGCGGGTGTGGTTCTCGATACGGACCACATCGCCGTTGTCGTTGTATTCGTAAACGGAATAGGAGAGTGCCATCTTGTCCTTGTCGAACTGGGTGATTTTCACGCAGTTCGTGCCTTCGTACGTGTATTGGGTCAAGCGGAAGATGTCGAGGTTTTCCTCCTCCATCTCGATGTTGTTGCCCATCTCGTCGTAGCGGTAATAGGCCTTGGCAATCAGCTTGCCGTCGAAGTTGTACATCAGCTCCTTGGTCTTGTGGCCCTGCTCGTCGTAGGCATAGACGAAGGTGCGGCTGTCGTGCTCTTGCGGTTCCTCGCGGAGGCGTTCGGCCAAACGTCCCTCGGCATTGTACTCGTCGGTGGTGCGGTACATCACGTTGCCGTCCTCGTCGTACTCGGTGGTTTTGGAAACGTGGCCGTTACCGTCGTACTCGTAAGCTTTTTCGGTGCATACGAACTCCTCTTCGTCGTAGGCATCCTCGCGCACAAGCCGCCCGTCCTCATAGACATAGACGGTGGCGTACTCCGGGGAGCCTTCGCCGTAGAAACAGCCCTTGCGTAGAAGCCGGCCGTTCTCGTCGTAGTAGAAAACGTTCTTCTGGCAGAGTTCGTCAAAACTGTCGAACTGTGCCGAATCGACGGGGCGGCCGTTGGCGTCATAGTGGTTCTCCACCCGCGACTCCAATTCACCGTTGGAGCTGAAATGCCGTTCGGTCAAGATGTTGCCGTTGTCATCGTAGGTCACTTCCGCCTCGGTGAACAGCTCCTGCGTGATGTCGTTCTCGCCATAGCCGGAACGGAGATTGTTGGTGTGGATGATGCGTACGGACTTCGGTCTGGTTTTTTCCATGATGGTCGCAGATTAGAGTGACGGACCGGCGGCGACGAGGGCCTTGCCCTGCTCCGTGTCGGAGAAATTCTCGAAATTCTTGATGAAGAAGGAGGCGAGTTGGTCGGCGCTCTCCTTGTAGGCTTTCTTGTCGGCCCATGCGTTCTCGGGGTTCAGCAGGCTGTCGTCGAGACCGTTGATGTGCTTGGGAACAAACAGGTTGAACGGTTTCACGAGGGTGGTTTCGCAGTCCACGAGTTCGTTGTTGAGGATGGCTGAGATGATGGTGCGGGTGTCTTTCAGGGAGAAGCGTTTGCCCACGCCGTAGCCGCCGCCGGTCCAGCCGGTGTTCACGAGGTAAGCCGTGGCGTTGTGCTCGGTGAGCTTCTTGGCCAGCTCCTCGGCGTATTTGGTCGGGTGCAGCATCAGGAAGGCCGCGCCGAAGCAGGACGAGAAGGTGGGTTGCGGGGTGATGATGCCGCGCTCGGTGCCGGCGAGTTTGGCGGTGTAGCCGCTCAGGAAGTAGTACATGGTCTGTTCGCGGTTCAGCACGGAGACGGGAGGCAGCACGCCGAAAGCGTCGGCGGAGAGGAAGATGACCTTGCTCGGGTGGGTGCCGCGGGAGACGGGCTTCACGATGTTGTTGATATGGTAGATGGGGTAGGAAACGCGGGTGTTCTCGGTTTTGGCGGCGGAGTCGAAGTCGATGTTGCCTTCGTCGTCGATGACGAGGTTCTCCAGGAGAGCGTCGCGTTTGATGGCGTTGAAGATGTCGGGTTCTTTTTCGGCGCTGAGGTTGATGCACTTGGCGTAGCAGCCGCCCTCGAAGTTGAAGACGCCGTTGTCGTCCCAGCCGTGCTCGTCGTCGCCGATGAGGGCGCGGTTCGGGTCGGTGGAGAGGGTGGTCTTGCCGGTGCCGGACAGGCCGAAGAAGATGGCGGTGTCGCCGTTCTTGCCTTGGTTGGCGGAGCAGTGCATGGCGGCCATTCCGCGCAGCGGCAGGAAGTAGTTCATCACGGAGAAGATACCCTTTTTCATCTCGCCGCCGTACCAGGTACCGCCGATGAGGCCCATGCGTTCGGTGAGGTTGAATGCCACATATACTTCGCTGTTAAGGCCCTGTTCCTTCCAGTTCGGGTTGACGGTCTTGCAGCTGTTCAGCACCACGAAGTCGGGGGTGAAGTCCTTCAGTTCCTCTTCGCTGGGGCGGATGAACATATTCTTGATGAAGTGAGCCTGCCAGGCCACTTCGGTCACGAAGCGGATTTTGAGGCGGGAGTTCTCGTTGGCGCCGGCGTAGCCGTCCATCACATACACGGCC
>JAEEQA010000120.1 GCA_016285085.1 Bacteroidales bacterium | reverse complement strand
TCTCCACCTTCGTGGGGCGCAAGGGACTGTATCTGGAAGACCTTTTCATCCTTCCCGAGAAACGAGGAAGGGGCTACGGGAAGGCTTTGCTCAAGTACCTGGCCAACCTTGCCGTGGAGCGCAACTGCGGCCGCATGGAGTGGATCTGCCTCGACTGGAACCACCCCGCGCTGAAGGTTTACAGAAGCATCGGCGCCATCCCGATGGACGAATGGACGGTGCAGCGACTGGATGAAGCCGCCCTGAAACGGTTTGCTGCATCGTGCGATGGCGACGGCCAATAGTGAAAAAGTTCCCCTTCTATGTAGAAGGGGTGGCCGCAGGCCAGGGTAGTAGGATTTCAATTTGATTTTTTCAATTTTCTATACAACTACCCCGCACTTCGTGCACGCCTTCTTTCCAAGAAGGGGAATATTCTCCCGCATTCACCCCGCGGCACGGGCGGCAGGTACAGAAGGACACTACAAGTGATGCCGCGGAAAGAGAATGATTCAACAACTACTTTGTCAGGTGCTAATAGTAGCTAATCACCCTTTCTAACGTTTCGGTGAGTTCTAAAACATCCTCGCTGTCGCCTTCATAACGGCAACGCTTGATCCAGTTGCCGTGACCATCATATTCATACGTGTATTTCAACACCCTGAACGGACCACTCTCATCCTGATAGACTTTCTCCAACAAAAGGTTACCGTACGTGTCATACTCCCATGTTTGATGTATAGCGTTACGGGTGTAGCGTGCAAAAGCTTCATTGATAAAGAATGTCCCAGACAGCGCCTCTTTACTGACTATCCTGCCTATGGAATCGTATGACGAAACAATATGGGCCCTGAAAGTTCTCTCTTTCCCGTTGGTTTCGTATATTTTAAATTCAATCTCCCTTCCGACCGAGTCATATTGGTAATAATAATCCCACCCTCTAGGTTTCCAGTCACCAATTAAATAGTCTCGTGTTACATGATGCTGATCGTCATATTCATATCCATGATTGAAATATGATTCCTTGCAGTCGCAAAGATTTTTTTTATTGAACTTCTCGCATCTGCCTTCAAAAATCCTATTGCCGGATTCATCATATTCATAGATGTCCCTTCTCCAACCGTTATCGAATCTTTTTGAATGGACAACACAATTCCCTTGTGCATCATAACAAAACACATCCGTTGTTTGATTGTCTTTCTTTGATCTTGAAGATGAAATGGAGACAAGTTGGCCGTTCTCATTCAGGTTAAAATGGGTAGTGCGATATGAACGGAAATAATACTCTGTCATACGGACAAGCTTCCCCTGTTCATCATATTCAAGTTCAGTGGTTTGATAGTCTTTTTTGATTGAAACCAATCTGTCGTCTTTAAATGAATACTTCTCTTCTTCCATTTTGTATGGACCAGTGGTTTCATTGTCTTTTTTTGCATTAAAGAATTCAAGAGGAAGAGCTTTCTTTTTGGAAACAGGAATACCCACCGTGTCATCAAGTTCAAGTCTTTTTTCAACGTATTTCTTTATGTTGCCCAATGTGTCGAATGTGTACAGACAATAGTCTCCGACGTATGCGACCCTTCCACCTGGTATAAACGTAACCTTTCTGACATTGGAGGTCTGTTCCACTTTCTTCACCCGCCCATTCAAGGATATCTCCATGCTTTGATTGATGAGGAAAAGTTTCTCCTGAGGATAGGGTTCTGTATAGACAAATTCAGTGCGTGTGGACTGGGCCCGAATGGCGAGACATAGCGCACATATACAAAATGAAAGTAGTATTGTTCCTATTTTTTTCATGGTGAAATAAAATTGCAAAAATTGGATTGGCCATTTCGGTGGCAAAGATAGACTTTTTTCGGATTTCTCAGGTTCAGTAATTTTTTCGTATTTTCGCTGCCTGAAAAATTTTACCATAATGAATAAAAAACTTACCCTTTTCCGCACGATCATGCTTTTCTGCATGGTCTCCCTTTTTTTCTCTTGCAGCAACAAGCAGGGACAAGAGCAACCGAGTGACACTGCCGCTTTTAAAGAGAATCCCGACATGGAGTACCGCACGCTGGGCAGCACCGGCTTGCGTGTGGGCGTAATCGGTCTCGGCTGCGGCGGCTTTGAGGAGATTGACTCCGCCACCTCCCGCGAACTCGTCACCTACGCCCTCGACCACGGCATGAACTACATGGATCTCTACGACCCCAACCCCAAGGTGCGCAGCAACATCGGCTACGGCCTCGGCGACCGCCGTCAAGAGATGATTATCCAAGGACATGTGGGCTGCTTCTGGAACGAGGAAGGCAAGTACGAACGCACCCGAGACGTGGAAAAATGCAAAATCGGCTTCGAGGACCTGCTGACGCGCCTGCACACCGACTATATCGACATCGGCATGATGCACATTTTTGACAAAATGGAAGATTGGGAAGCTGTGCAGGGCAGCGACTATCTGCAATATGTGAAAGACCTGAAAGCACAGGGCAAAATCAAGCATATCGGTGTGAGCAGCCACAACGCCGAAGTGGCCCTGGCCATCGCCAAGAGCGGATTGGTGGAGGTGATCATGTTCAGCCTCAACCCCGCCTTCGACCGTGTGCAGTCGGGCAATAACCCGTGGGATCCCAAGACCTTCGACAACATGCTGCCCGGCATCGACCCGGTGCGGGTGGAGCTGTACGATTACTGCGCCCAGCATGACATTGCCATCACGGTGATGAAGACCTTCGGCGGCGGCGACCGCCTGCTGGATGCGGAGAAGTCGCCCCTGAAAGTGGCCCTCACCCGCGACCAGTGCTCCGCCTACGTGCTGGCCAAGCCCTGTGTGAAGGTGGTGCTCTGCAGCATCGACAGTGCCAGCAAGGTGGACGAGTACCTGCACTACCTGAAAGCCACCGACGAGGAGAAGGACTACAATGCCGCCCTCAACAAACAGACGGCGCTGGTGGATAACGGCAACTGCACCTACTGCACGCACTGTGCCCCCTGCCCTGTAGGCATCGACATCGCCAAGGTGAACCAGCTGCTCGACAAGGCCCAGCAGGCCGGCAAGGTGACGCCCGAGCTGGCTGCCGAATACAAGGCACTGAAGCACCATGCCGGCGAGTGCGTCCAGTGTGGCCAGTGCGAGGGCCGCTGTCCTTTCAACGTGGCCATCCGCGAGAAAATGAAAGAGGCGGTGAAGGTATTCGGGTACTAAAAACGACATATCTCCAAACTGTACTGATATTTCCGCAACTCGGTCGTGGGCTTGGGTTGCGGAATTTTTGTACTTTTTCCACAAACAATTTATCAATCTATCATAAAATAAAGAAAAAGTTGTATTTTTGCAGTTGTAAATAATGATTGTAATATTATGAGCAAGACCACGATGGGCACCAAACTGCCCCGAAAATTAGAGCAAAAGATGCAGACGGTGGGTGAACAAATCAAACTGGCCCGACTGAGACGTAATCTGAGTATAGCACAAGTGGCTGAAAGGGCTACCTGTTCGCCGCTGACCGTGGCGCGGATTGAGAAAGGTACGCCCACGGTGGCTATCGGCATCTATCTGAGGGTGTTGTACGCCTTGCAACTCGATGACGATATTCTACTGTTAGCACAGAAGGATGAATTGGGAAGAGCCTTGCAGGATCTTGCACTGAAACATCGTGAACGGGCATCGAAAAAAGCATAGGGTAGCGTATGAAGACATTATATGTTTATGCGGATTTTGATTGGCTGGCTGGGCCGACGTTGGTGGGTGAATTGGGTTATGAGTCGCTTCGCGGTTCCGACAGTTACGCCTTCAAGTTTGATAACGATTGGCTTCGGCAGTACGGGAGTCTTTTTCTGAGTGCCGACATCAACAACTATCCGGGACAGCAATACACCCAGCCCGGACGTGACATTTTCGGTTGTTTCAGCGATGCGTTGCCCGACCGTTGGGGCAGACTTTTGCTGAACCGACGCGAACAGATTTTGGCAACAGAAGAGAGACGACCCATCCGAAGACTATCTTCGTTCGATTATCTGATTGGCATCGACGACTTTTCGCGCATGGGGGGCTTCCGTTTCAAGACGGCACCCGATGCCGAGTTTATCAACCGATGGAGCAGCGAGAACCATCAAGCTCGCTTGAATGGTCGAGTCGCGACAGAGGAAGACGAAGTCAACTGCGACAGCCCTCTCCGCATTCCTCCTTTGACAGACCTTCGTTCTTTGGTTGCTGCCAGCATGGAGATTGAGAAGAGCGAGGAGCAGAACCGCCTGCCTGAAAAGAAGTGGATCCAGCAACTGGTTCATCCTGGCAGTTCGTTGGGAGGTGCGCGCCCCAACGCAGGTGTGCGAGACACTGACGGCTGCCTTTATGTGGCCAAGTTCCCTTCGCGCAACGACGATTACGATG
>JAEEQA010000119.1 GCA_016285085.1 Bacteroidales bacterium | reverse complement strand
AGTTCTTCGGCAAGGTGCCCAGCAAGGGCGTCAACCCCGACGAGGTGGTCGCCATCGGCGCCGCCATCCAGGGCGGTGTGCTCACCGGCGAAGTGCACGACGTGCTCCTGCTGGATGTCACCCCGCTGTCACTCGGCATCGAGACCCTCGGCGGCGTGATGACCAAGCTGATCGAGGCCAACACCACCATCCCGACCAAGAAGAGCGAGGTGTTCTCCACCGCCGCCGACAACCAGCCGGCCGTCACCATCAACGTGCTGCAGGGCGAACGTCCGATGGCACGCGACAACAAGAAGGTCGGCGAGTTCAACCTCGACGGCATCATGCCCGCCCCGCGCGGCGTGCCGCAGATTGAAGTCACCTTCGACATCGACTCCAACGGCATCCTGAAGGTGAGCGCCATCGACAAGGCCACCGGCAAGGAGCAGCACATCACCATCACCGCCTCCTCCGGTCTTTCCGAAGCCGAAATCAAGCGGATGAAGGCCGAAGCCGAAGCCAACGCCGACGCCGACAAGAAGGCCAAGGAGGAAATCGACAAGCTCAACCAAGCCGACTCCATGGTGTTCAACACAGAGAAGCAGCTGAAGGAGCTGGGCGACAAGATTCCAGCCCAGTACAAGAGCGCCATCGAAGCCGCCAGCGCCAAACTGAAAGAAGCCCACGACAAGAAGGACTTCGCCGGCATCGACGCAGCCCTCAACGAACTGAACGCCGCTTGGCAGACCGCCTCGCAGAACATGTACCAGCAGGCGGGTGCCGGCCAGCCGGGCGCGGGTGACAACCCGTTCAACGGCGCCAACGGCCCCTTCGGCGGCCAGCAGGGTCCGCAAGGCCCGCAGGGCGGCAATGAAGGAAACGGCGGAAAAGACGACAACGTCACCGACGTGGACTTCGAGGAGGTGAAGTAACGAACCTTTCTTGTAGAGACGCGATTAATCGCGTCTCTACAATTACATACAACAAATGTAGAGACGTCATAATATGGCGTCTCTACATTTGTTTTGGGCCAATGGGGTACATATCACCACACACACAGCGGAAATGAATTTTATCGTAAATTTGCCGCCCAATTTCAAAATAGGACATGAAAAAATCGCATTATATCATCCTAATGGTTTTCAGTCTATTGACTATACAAACAGGTACTATTTCCGCCGACACCATCCGCCAGATGCAGTACAATTTGCTGTACTACACCGCAGGCAACGAGTCGCCGGACGACTGCACCGATGAGAACAACAACCTTAACCAAAAGGATGCAGCCTTCAAAATCATCGTGAAGGAGGTAATGCCGGACATTCTTTGCGTGAACGAAATCGGGAAGACCGATGCCTACGCGAACCGTATCCTGAGCAACGTGCTCAACACTGACGGCATCAACTACTACGGCACGCTTCCGGCCTACAGCATCTCGGGAAACCGCAGCATCGGCAACAGACTTTTCTACGACACCCGCAAGTTCGCGATGAAGGAATCGGCCTACCTCTACACTTACACAGGCGGCACCATCATCAATCTGTACAAGATGTACTACAAGTCGCAGCAACTGGCACAGGGTGACACTGCCTTCATCACCTTCATTGTCTGGCATCTTGCAGCGGGTTCAAACGAGTACAACGAAACCACCCGCACACAGCAATCGCACATCCTCACCAACTACATGGAATCGAATCCATCGGTGCTGTGCAACAACTACGTCCTCAGCGGCGACTTCAACGTCTATACCAGCAGCGAGGAGGCGTACGACAACCTCGTGAACAACCCGAATTACCTCGTGCGTTTCAAAGATCCCATCAACCGCAGCGGCGACTGGAACAACAACCGGCAGTTTGCCGACATCTTTACCCAGTCCACGCACACGGGGGCGGCAGACTGCGCCTCCAACGGCGGCATGGACGACCGTTTCGACTTCATCCTCGTTTCCAACAAAATCATGAACGGCACCAACAAAGTGAAATGCCTTCCGGAAACCTATCACGCGTTCGGACAGGACGGCAACCGGTTCAACGGGTCCATTGTGTCACCGGCCAACACGGCGGTTTCGGCGCAAGTGGCGCAGGCTCTTTACACCATGTCGGACCATCTGCCGGTGGTGATGGACTACACCATTGACCAAACCCTCGGCATCGAAGAGACTACCGCCCAGCTACCCATCTCCATCACCAATCCTGTCGGGAACACGCTGGAAATGACGGCGAGCCTCCTCTTCCCCGACCAATTGACATTCGAAATTTTCACCATCGACGGGAAACGGCTGCGTCAAGAAACCGTACCCTTTGCCGCCGGTCCGCAACATCTTTCCGTCGAATTCCCCTACAAACCCGCCTTTTATCTGTTGAAAATCACCGATGGGAAAGGGAATACGACGGTCCGGAAATTGGTGAAAATGTAAATGACGAAACGGCCGGTAGAGACGCGCCATGGCACGTCCCTACAAAACAAACAATCATACGAGACGCGGCACGCCACGTCTCTACATTAACCCACAAAAAAAACAATGGATTTCCACCTACATTCCGACTTTGCCCCTTCGGGTGACCAACCGACCGCCATTGCACAGCTGGTGGAGGGACTGAACCGTGGCGACCATGCACAGGTGCTGCTCGGTGTGACCGGTTCGGGCAAGACCTTCACCATCGCCAATGTGGTGAGCCGTGTGAATCGCCCTACCCTCGTGTTAAGCCACAACAAGACCCTCGCCGCCCAGCTTTACACCGAGTTCAAGCAGTTTTTCCCAGAAAATGCGGTAGAATACTACGTCTCCTACTACGATTATTACCAGCCGGAGGCCTACCTGCCCGCCAGCAACACCTATATTGAAAAAGATTTATCCATCAACGATGAGATCGAGAAACTGCGGCTCCGCACGACCAGCGCCCTGCTGTCGGGCCGCCGCGACGTGATCGTGGTTGCCTCTGTTTCCTGCATTTATGGCATCGGCAACCCCGAAGATTTCGCCAAGAACGTCATCCACCTCCACAAAGGGATGAACATCAACCGCGACCAGCTGCTGCTGGCGTTCGTCGGCAGCCTATACAACCGCACCGAGACGATGCTGGAGCCGGCCCGCTTCCGCGTGAAGGGCGACACCGTCGATATTTTCCCGCCTTACAACGACAACGCTTTCCGTATCGTCTTCTGGGAAAACGAGATAGAGGAACTTTACGAAATCGAGCCGGTGAGCGGCGCGAAACTCGGCAAGCTCGACCAAGTCACCATCTACCCTGCCAGCATCTTCGTCACCTCGCAGGATTCGATGAACGACGCGCTGATGCATATCCAGATGGATCTCGGGGAGCAGGTCGCCTACTTCAAATCCATCGGGAAACATTTGGAAGCCAAACGGTTGGAAGACCGCGTCACTTACGATGTAGAGATGATGAAGGAGCTGGGCTACTGCTCCGGCATCGAAAACTATTCCCGCTACTTCGACAAACGGAAGCCCGGCGAACGGCCCTTCTGCATTCTCGACTTCTTCCCCGACGATTTCCTGTTGGTGATTGACGAGAGCCACGTCACCGTGCCGCAAATCGGGGCGATGTTCGGCGGCGACCGCGCCCGCAAGAAGAACTTGGTGGAATACGGATTCCGCCTACCCGCCGCCCTTGACAACCGCCCGCTGAAGTTCAATGAATTCGAGGCACTTACGGGGCAGACGATATACATGAGCGCCACGCCCGCCCACTACGAACTGGAGCGGTCGGAGGGCGTGATTGTGGAGCAGGTGGTGCGTCCCACGGGCCTCCTCGACCCCGTGATCGAGGTGCGGCCGGCGGACAACCAGGTGGACGACCTGATGGAGGAAATTGAAAACACGGTGGGCAAGCACGAGCGTGTGCTGGTCACCACACTGACGAAGCGGATGGCGGAGGAACTGAGCACCTACCTCATCAATCTTGGCATCAGCACCCAATACATCCACTCGGACGTGGACACGCTGGAGCGGGTGGAGATCCTGCAGAACCTGCGGGCCGGCGCCATCGACGTGCTGGTCGGGGTGAACCTGCTGAGGGAGGGGTTGGACCTTCCGGAGGTATCGCTGGTGGCCATCCTTGATGCCGACAAGGAGGGGTTCCTGCGTGACGTGCGTTCATTGACCCAGACGGCGGGGCGTGCGGCGCGCCACGTCAACGGACACGTCATCTTCTATGCCAACGTCGTCACGCAGTCGATGCAGGCCACGATGGACGAGACGGCGCGCCGCCGTGCCAAACAGCTGGCCTACAATGAGAAGAACGGTATCATCCCGCAAAGTGTCAAGAAAGCCGGTGTCGCCGACATACGCGCCGACCAGTACATCAACAACCGCACGGAGTATGTAAAAGCAAGGGAAACCGAGGCACTTGCGGCCGAATCGTGTGACATCAAGTACCTGAAC
>JAEEQA010000041.1 GCA_016285085.1 Bacteroidales bacterium | reverse complement strand
TGCGCCTTTTCGGGGCTTTTTGCGGCTCCCACAGGAGGCGTTTTCGGAGTTTTTCGGAGGAAAAGGGCGCAAAACGAGGATTTTGGAAAAGGGAGGAAACATATAACGAATGAGGCTGGGCACTTTTAATTTTCTTCCTTTTACTTTTTACTTTCTACTTTCCACATTTTTTGTACTTTTGCACCTCCTTTACCAAAAAGGTGCTTTGTCTGCATATATAATATATTGTATAAAACAAGAACTATGAAAAACATTCGTAATTTTATCGTCGCATTTCTTCTAATTGTATCTTTCTCAACCGCTTCTGCTCAAGAAAAAATAGGTTTTTCCATTCATGTCGGCGGAGCTCTGCCAATGGGACAGTTCACGGCAAGTCCTTCCTACATTGTGCCTTGCGCGTTGGACGACAAAGGGTCGGCCATCTTCGGGGCTTCGCTGGGTCTCCGCTACAACTACACTTTTGCCAACACACGCATTGAGGACAGTGGCGCGGGAATTTTCATTGCGGTCGATGCCATGTGGAACTATATCAACAAGGATGTGCGCGATGCCTACGATCTTACCAAATGCACCAAACCGATGTATCTCAATGTGCCCATCATCATCGGCGGAACGTGGATGTCGGACTTCGTGAACTCGCCCGTCAACATTTGGGCCGAGGCGGGTATCGGCTGCGACGTGTTCCTCAAGACCACCGAAGGGTGGAAAGGCAATACAGTTTCCTACGTGATGAATCCCGAGTTCGCCTGTGAGGGAGGCTTCGGAGTCATCTTCCTCAAGACCTACAGCATCGGCGTGCACTACTACTGGCTCGGCAAACATGAAATCAAAGCGAAAAACAGGAATTACGGCGATGGTTTCCTCGCCGCTCCCCAAATGGCCATTCACATGATGGAGTTCAAAGTGGGATTCCATTTCTAAACGGAAAAATGAGAATTGAAAATTGAAAATTGAAAACTGAAAAGTGGAAAGTGAAAGGTGGAGACGTACTGCTGTGCGTCTCTACTATTTTTGAATAAAACCAAACAAAATGAATAAAAAGACCATATTCGTCGTTATCGTTGCCCTTTTGTGCCTGCCTGTTTTTACTGTGGCACAGTCATTTACAAAATATGTCAATCCGTTGGTTGGGACGGGGGCGCACGGACACACCTTTCCTGGCGCACTGGTGCCGTTCGGCGCGGTGCAGTTGAGTCCCGACACGCGGCTCACGGGCTGGGACGGCTGCTCGGGTTACCACTATGACGACAACGTGGTCTATGGTTTTTCGCACACCCACCTCAGCGGAACGGGCTGCTCCGACTACGGCGACATCCTCATCATGCCCTTCACCGGGACAGGTTCGCCCGTCAACAGCCGCTACTGCTCCCCGTTCTCGCACAACAGCGAGGTCGCCCGGCCCGGTTACTACGCCGTCACCCTCGAAAACAGCGGTGTCCGCGCCGAACTGACCGCCACCTCGCACGTCGGCGTCCACCGGTACACCTTCCCCGACAACAACGAACCCAAGGGCATCGTCATCGACCTCACCCACCGCGACCTCAACATCCGCAACCACATCGAAACCGTCAGCGACCACGAGTTCGCCGGATTCCGCATCTCACAGGCTTGGAGCGACGAACAATACGTTTACTTCTTCCTTTCTTCTTCCCAGCCAGTTAAGGAGATCCAGTACTATCTCGACTCCACCCGCATGCGCACCAACGTCCGCTTGGACGGCACCTCGGTGAAAGCCGTCCTCTACTTCGACGAGAGCGTCCGTGAGGTAACCCTCAATGTCGGCATCTCCGCCGTGGACATGGACGGCGCCCGCAAAAACCTGGAGGAAACGCCTGACTTCAACTTCGAAAAGGTGCACCGCAATGCCGACGCCCTCTGGAACAAGGAACTTGGCAAGATTGAGGTGAAAGGCTCGGAAGAGAACAAACGGATTTTCTATACCGCTTTATATCACTGCTTTACATCACCCTATGAATTCTCGGACGTGGACGGCCGCTACCGCGGGCAGGACGGGAAAATCCACAAGGGCGACGGGCACAAGGTCTATACCGTCTTCTCGCTGTGGGACACCTACCGCGCCCTGCATCCGCTGCTCAACCTCATCGACCGCAAACGCACCAACGACTTCCTGAACACCTTCCTGCTGGCCTACGAACAGGGCGGCCAGCTGCCCATGTGGGAGCTCTCCGCTTTCGAGACTTGGTGCATGATTGGCTACCACGCTGTACCCGTTATTTTGGATGCAAGTCGCAAAGGGATAGGTGATTACGACAAGAAGAAAATGTTGGAAGCGATGGTGGCTTCGGCGGAACTGCCGAAATTGGGTCGTCCCGAATTTGAAAAATACGAGTATATCCCTGCCGACAAGGAGCACGAATCGGTATCGAAGACTCTGGAATACTGCTTTGATGACTGGTGCATCGCTCAGTTCGCGAACGACATCGGAGACAAAGAGACCTACCAGCGTTTCATCCGCCGTTCGCAGTTCTACAGAAACATTTTGGACGAGAACGGCTTTATGCACCCGCGGAGCAACGGGGCTTTCATCCAGCCCTTCGACCCGGCGGAGGTGAACAATCACTTTACGGAAGCCAACTCATGGCAATATTCCACCTACGTGCCGCATGATTTCAGCAATTACATTTGGCAGGCGGGCGGGAAACAACGTGTGACCGAGATGCTGGATTCCCTCTTCTTTGGCACTGCGAAGATGACGGGGCGCGAGCAGGTGGACCTTACGGGAATTATCGGTCAGTATGCGCACGGCAACGAGCCTGGCCACCACGCCCCCTATCTCTACAACTATGTGGGCCAGCCGTGGAAAACGCAGCAGGTGGTGCGCCGCATCCTCACCGAACTTTACACTGACGCCCCCGACGGGCTGTGCGGCAACGAGGACTGCGGGCAGATGTCGGCCTGGTATGTCATGAGCGCTCTGGGCTTCTACACCATCGCCCCGGGAAGCAATCGATACGACCTCGGCTCCCCGATTTTCGACGAAATGAAGATGCATCTCGAAAATGGAAAAACTTTTACTATTATCTGCAAAAATCAAAGCAAGGGAAATATTTATATACAGTCCATTAAGAAAAATGGAGAACGATATGAGTTCCCGCTCATCACATACAACGACATTGCCAATGGTTCCACCTTTGAGTTTGTAATGGGTTCCACTCCCAACCAAGGGGCCCTGCCGTATGAGACACATACTGAAACCCGTGACCAATATATGCCCGCTGCCATTGTGCCTGTATTTGGCAATAGCGAAAGCGTGTTCCGCGACAAGATGACCGTATCCATCCATCCCGGCGACCGCTATCTCAAAAGTCCTGAGCAAAAAATTTACTATAGAACCTCCGCCGATGATTTCACGAAAGTGCATCGTTACACGAAACCTTTCACCATCAGCGAAACGACTACGATAAAAGCATGGGCAGAACAAAGCGGCATGCTGACTAGTGCCGTGTCGGAGGCTACTTATGTTAAGTTTGTGAAGGACAAATCAATACGGTATATCAGTCCATACAATCCGCAATACACGGCCGGCGGTGACGACGGGCTGATCGACGGCATCCGCGGTAACATCAAATGGCGGCTGGGCGGCTGGCAGGGCTACCAGGGCCAGGACTTCGAAGCCATCGTTGACCTGCAGGCGGTGAAGGAGGTTCACTCGGTGAGTGTCGGTTTCTTGCAGGACGTCCGGGCGTGGATTGTCTTCCCGAAGAACCTCATCGTGGAGGTTTCGACGGATGGCGATAAGTTCGTCCGGTTCGGCGAGTTCACCAACCCCCATCCCGACAATGACTACACGGTGAAGACGGAGGACTTCACGGTAAACGGTTCGGCCAAAGCGAGATATGTGAAAGTTCGTGCAGAGAACTACGGGATCTTGCCCGCGTGGCACCAGGGTGCGGGCGGGGAGGCCCACATCTTCACCGACGAAGTGATAATCCGATAGGATGTCAACGAAAAAAAATAAAAAATTACAAAAAATTGCGGTTTGTAAAGAAATAAGTAGTACTTTTGCCGCCGATTTTTGTAAACTATCGTTGCGTATGCAACCTTCATTCGTATAATCAATTAAAATTTATAAACAATGAAAAAAATTATTTGCCTTTGTCTTTCCCTCGCATTCGTTGCAGCCATGATGATTTCCTGCAACAAGGAGTGTGTCTGCACCCGTAGCGTCACCACGTACACCACGACGATTGACACCACCGCCACCACCGATTCCACCGCAACGGTCACCCCGACCTCAACGGCCTCTTCCACCACCGAAGAGTACTACCATGGCGGCAACATCTATGACAAACAGGAGTGCGAAGACCTCAACGGTTCCGACACCACCTCCACCCAGGTAACCTCCTTCACCTGCTCTTGGGAAAAGAAAGAGAAAAAATCAAAAAAATAAAGTAATTCTATAACGTATAGTTCAAAAAAAGGCTGTCTTTCCAGATGGCCTTTTTTGGTAGATATTCGGTTTAAAAATGGAAAAATTTGAAACCCTTCAATCGAAACCGGTGATGGAGATGCTGGCCGTGGCGATGGAGTACTGCCGCTTCGTCAACGAGATACAGAACTACGAACTGCCGGAAGCGTTCGATTTCCTCCAGAAAATCCTGCCCGCCTTGTACCTGAAGGGCAGTCTTTTCCCGACGGTGGAGGTGGATGACGACTCAGCCAACGAGCGTTTTGTGACGGAGGAGGAGTACGAAACCGTGCGGGTGCGTACAGCAGCCCACCTCGGCGACCGCGACTACTTCTCGACGGTCGATCTTGCCAACGACGACATCAACGCCGTGCCCGTGGCCCTGTCGGAGCTGCTGGCCGACATCTACACCGACCTCAAGGACTTCATCCTGCTGTACGCCAAAGAGAGCACGGCGGCGAAGGAAAATGCGGTGGCCAACTGCCGCTACTATTTCCAGACAGGCTGGGGCGTGCGGGTGACGCAGGCCCTCCCCTACATCCACTTTGTTTTGTCGGCGCCGGAAGAGGAATAAAATTTTACTTATAAATAAAATATTTGTATTTTTGCCGCCGAAATAAAAAAAGACAAAATATGAGTGAGGCGGAATTGATTTTAGTGAACGAAACAAAAAATTGCACATTATACACCATTCAGTTCCTTTCAAATGATGAAAGTGAATTTGTGCGTTTTTATAACAAATTCAAAGATGATGTCAATTTCAACCCTGATTTAATGCGTATTGTAGGCTTCATCCATAGGATTGCTGACATAGGTGCATTAGAAAGATATTTCAGACCTGAGGGTAAAATGAACGATCATGTTGTTGCTTTGCCCGTTGTAAAATCAAAATTACGTTTGTATTGCTTGCGCTTGTCCGATAAAATATTGATTATAGGGAATGGTGGCGTGAAGGACACAAAAACATATCAGGAAAATAATGAATTGAACGGATTTGTATTAACCTTACAAAATTTCGACAAACTAATTAAGGAAGGAACTGAAAAAGGAGTAATATCTGTCACAGAAAACAAAATTGAAATAGACAACACTTTTGATATATGAAAACAATCGAAGATTCTTTCAAAAAGATGGCTGAAACCGTGCCGCCTCACATTCAAATAGAGGTGGACTTGGAAATCGCCATCTCAAATCGCATCTATGATTTAATGATACAGCGTGGACTTTCTAAGATTGAATTCGCCCAAGCACTTGGAAAACAGCCAAGTGAAGTCACAAAATGGCTCAGTGGCCAACATAATTTCACCATAAGAACACTTTCGCAACTTTCAACATTTTTTGGCGAATCATTAATCCGTGTTTAAGACCGAAAATTCCGTACCTTTGCACTCCTATCCAAATAGGATGATTTTATTATAAATTATTGAATATTAAATCCTTAAATAAAAACACTATGAGAATTCCCGCCTCAGAACTTCCGTTGCAGCCCGGAGGGCAGATCTATCACCTCGGCCTCCACCCCGAAGAGATTGCCGACCACATCATCGTGGTGGGCGACCCGGGACGTGTGGAAAACATCTCCCGCTGTTTCGACACCGTGGAAATCCGCCGGCAGAACCGCGAGCTGCTCACCCACACCGGCACCCTGCGCGGTAAACGCATCAGTGTCCTCTCCACCGGCATGGGCACCGACAACATCGACATCGTGATGAACGAGCTGGACGCCCTCGCCAACATCGACCTCAAGACGATGGAGGTGAAGCCCGAGCACCGCACCCTCAACATCGTGCGCATCGGCACCTGCGGCGCCCTGCAAGCCGACATCCCCGTCCTGTCGCCCATCGCCTCCGAATATGGCTTCGGCTTCGACGGGCTGATGCACTTCTACAAACATGACGCAGGCTTCGACGAGGACATCGTGGAGGCGTTTGTAAAGCACACGAACTGGGGCGACAGACTCCCCTACCCCTACTGCACCGCCGGCAGCCAGGAACTGATCGACCGTATCGGTTTCGACATGGTACACGGCATCACCGCCAGCGCCCCCGGCTTCTTCGGTCCCCAAGGACGGCAGGTTCGCGCCCAACTCCAGTTTCCCGACCTCAACAGCCGCATCGACAGTTTCAACTACAACGGCAAACGCATCACCAACCTTGAGATGGAGACCTCCGCACTCTACGGCTTCGGCCAGATCTTCGGTCACAACATCTTCACCACCTGCCTTGCCATCGCCAACCGCGTCACCCACGATTTCGCCAAAGACTACCACAAGGAAATGGACAACCTCATCGAAACCGTGCTGGAACGAATATTTTAAACGACCCGTAGAGACGCAAAATTTTGCGTCTCTACAATAAAATAAACCTATCTCAAAAATGTTCCGAAAAATCATCCTCCCTGCCATCATCGTAACCCTCCTTTTCGGGGCCTGCCGCCCGACGGCGGAAGCGCCGGAAAAACTGCTCTCTTTCGACCCCGCCGACTCCGTGCTGGTGGACCAGCTGATGCGGTTCTACCTCGACAGCAACATCATCCCCCGCGAGGCCCTCGTCTGCGAACATGCCGAAGGCGGGCTCTACACCTTCGACTGCCTTTCCGAAAACTGCTTCATCAGCCAGGACTACCTGCAGGATTCGACTTCGGGCGTGTTCTTCACGGAGGTTTCGTACGAGACTGGCTCGTCGGGCAACAACAACATCTACATCTGCCACCGCGATGCCGACGGCTTCCGCATCCTTTTCGCCACTGAAGGACAGACCGACAGCTACCTCGGTCCCGACACGCTCATCAACGGCTATAAAGTGCTGTACCTCATACAGGGCGACCAGACCCTGCGCCTTTACCACAACGGAACGGAATTCGTGACGGAAGAGTTCACCGCCCCCGCCGTTCCCGAAGAAGAACTGCTGACCTCAAACTAATCCGCCATGCTTTTCAACCAACCGCTGCTTCTTATCGGCCTTGTGGGCGTTCTGGTGCCCATCCTCATCCACCTTTTCAATTTCAGAAGGTACAAGACCTACTATTTCTCCAACGTGAAGATGTTGCAGGACATCGCCGAAAAGACGAAGCGGGAGTCGCAGCTGAAACACCTTATCGTCCTGTGCCTGCGTGTCTTGGCCATCGCCGCCCTCGTCATCGCCTTCGCCCAGCCCTACATCCCCACCCACTCGTTGAACAGCAAGAGCGGCAACATGGTCACCGTCTATGTCGATAACTCCTTCTCCATGGACGGCAACACGCCCGAAGGCACCCTCTTCTACGACGGGGTGAACAACGCCCGGAAAATCATCAACAACTTCCAGTATACCGACGAATTCATCCTCTATAACAACGACTTCACCGCACAGCAGGCGCGGCCTCTGAACAAGGAAGAGGCGCTGAAAGTGCTGGACAACTGGACCACCTCGCCCAACAGCAAGTCGTGGACCGACCTTCTCACCTTTGAGAAAAACGCTGGCAACGAATCCGAAAAAAGAAATCTCCTTCACTATTATATATCTGATTTTCAGAAAAATAATTTCGACTTCACCCAATACAAACGGGAGGACGGCGGTTCCACGTTCCTCATCAATATGCCCGCCAAAGAGACAAGCAACGTTTCCATTGACAGCTGCTGGTTCCTTTCGCCGGTATTCCGCGAGGGACAGCAGGTTACGCTCACCGTGCGCGTCCGCAACTGCGGCGACGGCGACGTGGTGAAGCTGCCGTTGAAGCTGTACGTCAACGGCGAACAGAAGGCGATGGCAGCCATCGATGTCGCCGCCGACAGCTACGCCGACCACCAGCTCAACTACACCCTGACCTCGTCGGGTATCCAATGCGCTCACCTGGAGGTGGAGGATGTGCCCATCACGTTCGACAACCGCCTCTATTTCACCTACAACGTGTCCGACGCCACCAACGTCACCGTCATCTATCAGGACAAGCCCAACCCCTACCTGACCGCTCTTTACGCCAAGGATTCGGTCTTCTCGTGCAAGATGATGCCCGCCGGGAAAATCGACTACGATGGTTTCAAAAAAAGCTCCCTCATTGTGATGAGCGAGGTGGAAAGCGTCTCTTCCGGCCTGGCCGACGAATTGACGAAATATGTGAACAACGGCGGAACGCTCCTTGTATTCCCTTCTGCCAAAATGGATTACGGTTCATGGAATAGTTTTCTGGGTGGCCTCAACAGTTCCCAATACGGCAATTTGGCGACGCAGGAGCTGAGAATCGGAAGCATCAACACGGAAAGCACCTATTTCAAAGGGAGTTTGCAAGGAAACGGCGAGCGGCTCGACTTCCCGACAGCCAAGCAGTACTTCACCTTTGCCAGTCTGCATACTGACGAGGCGGTGATGACGTTTGAAAATTCGCAACCCGCTCTGTTCGTGAACAATGTAGGCAACGGCCGTGTCGTTCTTTCGGCGGTGGCCGCCAACGACGACTTCGGCAACATCCACAAGCACGCCCTCTTTTTCATCCCGATGCACAACATCGGCATCCGCAGCGTGATGCAGCAGCAGCTGTACAACATCATCGGGAAGAACCACTCGCAGGCCGTTTCCAAAAGCATGGAAGGACGGGAAGACGTGCTGAGTTTGAAGTTGCAAGGCGGTGAGCGTGAGTATATTCCGGAACAGCGCAACCTCGGGAACGAGACGATGCTGTATTTCAACGACCAGTTGGACGAGGCCGGCATCTACGACGTGATGCTGGACGGCGCCCGTCAGACGGCGGTGGCGTTCAACTACGACCGCCGCGAATCGCAGCTCAAGTACTACACGGAAGAGGAGATCGAGGCGTTCATCAAGGAGCAGGGCGATTCCGCCCACATCGAGCTGATTGACGCCGCCGCGAAGGACATCACCCAGAATGTGGCGGAAACGCTGCACGGGCACGCGCTCTGGCGCTGGTTCATCCTGCTGGCACTGGTCTTCCTCGCCGCCGAAGTAGCCATTCTGCGACTATGGAAATAAAATTGTAAAAAGTATGAAGTATAAAGTATAAAGTTGCTTACGCACAAACCCCTCTTCAGACCTACTACCCCTTACCGTCTCCCCCCTACCTTCTACCACTCTTGACTCTTAACTCTCAACTATTTATATGCCGTTCTTGTTAAGCATCAACCTCGAAGAAATCATCTCCACCCTCTCCGGATGGGTGTGGAGTCCGCCGTTGGTGTTCCTATGCCTCGGGGCGGGGCTGTACTTTTCGCTCCGCACGCGCTTCGTGCAGGTGCGCCGTTTCGGCGAGATGGCGCGGCTGCTGTTCTCCACCGACAAGAAGCAGAAAACCGGCATCTCTTCGTTCCAGGCGTTTGCCATGGCGCTGTCGGGGCGAGTGGGGACGGGCAACATCGTGGGTGTAGCCACCGCCATCGGGTACGGCGGACCGGGCGCTATCGTCTGGATGTGGATCATCGCTTTCCTCGGGGCGGGGTCGGCTTTCGTGGAGGCGACATTGGCGCAGATTTACAAGGAAGAACACAACGGCCAGCTTCGCGGCGGGCCTTCGTATTACATTGAGAAGGGATTGCACAGCAAGTGGTTGGCGATGATTTTCGCCGGATGCTCCATCATTGCGTGCGGCCTGCTGATGCCGCCGGTACAGAGCAACGGCATCGCCATCGCCTTCTCCAACACGGTCGGCGTGACGCCGGCGGTCATCGGCGGCATCACCGCCTTCATCCTCGGGCTGGTCATCATCGGCGGGGTGAAGCGCATCGCCCGCGTGGCGGAACTGGTGGCGCCGTTCATGGCCCTCCTTTACGTTATCCTGGCTTTCATCATCCTCATCTGCAACGCGTCGGTCGTGCCGTCGGTGTTCGGGGAGATGATCCGCGGGGCGTTCGGCATGCACGAGGCCTTCGGCGGCATCCTCGGCTATACGGTGGCGTGGGGCGTGAAGCGCGGCATCTACTCCAACGAGGCCGGCCAGGGCACCGGGCCCATCGTGGCGGGCGCGGCCAAAGTGTCGCACCCCGTGAAACAGGGGATGGTGCAGGCTTTTTCCGTCTATGTCGATACACTGCTGGTGTGCACCGCCACCGCTGTCATGATATTGGCCACCAAGACCTACAATGTGGTGGACAGCGCCAGCGGCGCGATGCTGTACCAGTCGCCGTACAATCTGGGTGCGCCGGACGTGTCGTACACCTCCACGGCCATCGGCACGCTGCTCGGCGCCGAGGTCGGCAACATCGTGGTGGCGATCGCCCTCGCTTTCTTCGCCTTCACCACTATCATGGCCTACTACTATTACGCCGAAACGGGGCTGGTCTATCTTTTCGGAAAAGGACGGAAAGAGCACATCTGCATCTGGATTCTCCGTTTCTGCATCATCGCGGCGGTGTTCTATGGCTCGCTCAAGGAGGCGAAGGCCGCGTGGGACCTCGGCGACATCGGGGTGGGCACGATGGCATGGATCAACATCACCGCCATTCTGCTGCTCTCGCCCAAGGCCATCCGCGCCCTCCGCGACTACGAAAAGCACAAGAAAGAGGGCAAGGAGCCCGTCTTCGACCCAAAAAAGCTGGACATCGAAGGCGCGGATTTCTGGGAGAAATAGGGTATAGGTTTTAGGGGATAGTGGAGACGCACGGTCGTGCGTCTCGAATTATTTCACCTTCACAAAGCCATTGAAACGGACATCTTCAATTTTCAGTTCCCCCATGGTGTCCTTTTCAATCCCGATATTGTTTATCTCCATAGCGAATTTGAAGTTCGATTCTTCATGCTCAATGCGGGTGGCAGGGAGCGTGTAGTGGTTGTGGGAAAATATGTCTTCTTGAGCTATTTCTACTTCTAAATACGGATTCAATTGCAGTGAATCAATGACATTGATGGTGAAATCTTTTCCATTGATACGAAAACGAATATCTTTTTCCAAAATGTTGACCAATATTTTGGTTTCCCCTGATTGATAATTATAAATCCTGTCTTCAGCCCATGGCTGTTGATTGCAGCAAAACGTGTAGTCATAGTCGGAAATGTTGTAAAGCCAATTCTCATTTTTTCCGTAGAAATCATAATAGGTGCTTTGTTTTGTAGGTTCATGATCAGTGTCCCTATAATCGGGAATATATACCGCCTTCATTTTGGCAAACAGATCATTACGCAACAAGTAACTTAAGAAAGTATTTCCTTCTTGATAGATGGAGTCTGCCTCTGCATGGGAGATGCCAAAATAGCGTTCTGCCACATCACACATGTATTGGTCTTGCGTATGAAAGAAGTCAAACGATCTGCTGAGTTGGATGTTCTGTTCCCGGGTCAGCGGTTCCTTCGGGGTGACAATCTTGCCGTTTTCCAAAAGATGGTACTCCGTGGCGATTTTTTCAAAACGGTGCATCTGTACCCTTTCCGGAAGGGAGAAAATACTCCACGGCCCGATTAGCAGCAGAAGTGCGATGGCGGGCAGAGACATCAGCAGCGGGGTGACATTGCGGTCTTTCTTGACCAGCATCAGCACCGAAGCCACTGTTAGCCAGCAGGCTCCGGCAAGCACAATGTAGCGGGCGGAGGTGAGACTGTAATCGTGGAGGCGGCGGAAAATTCCCACAAACAGCAACACAAGCAGCGGAAGCAGCGAAATGAAATAGCCCTTTTCCAAAAAACGAAGTTTGGAGGGCGGCTCCGAACGGAACACGGGACGCAGCAGATACCAGACAAAGGTGCCTGCGATGGCGTAAGAAAAGACCAGATAGGCCACGTTTCCTTGCGGCAACTCCCAATTAATGAGAATGGTAAGTGTAAAGATATAGAGGACAACGGCTTCGATGCACACCAACGGAAGCAGTATGTATTGAATGACCACCTTCATGAACTTGTTGTAAATCAGCGGCCGGTCGTAGGCTTCCCGGTCAATCGGCATCAGTGCCATGGCGCAGCAGGGGCACAGAAAACCAAAAACGACACCTATTGATATAACAATAGCGGTTTGGACTGTCACATTAAAAAGGAACTTGATGGAGGCAAGTATGGCATCGACACCACAAAGGGTGATTGGGGCGACAATGGCGACTGCAACAATGGCAAAAAGCAGCCGGATATGGTAATTCCACGTCATGTTGCTGTTGCGCTGGCCTAACGTCGGCACGGCAACCATCAGCGTCAGAGCCACAAACAGAAGGACGAAAACGTAGGGCTCGAAAAAACCGCTGGAGAATTGGGCA
Organism: Bacteroidales bacterium; assembly: GCA_016285085.1. Taxonomy (GTDB): domain Bacteria; phylum Bacteroidota; class Bacteroidia; order Bacteroidales; family WCHB1-69; genus UBA1756. The sequence continues at coordinate 9,436 of JAEEQA010000041.1, read as the reverse complement.
TGGAGGAGCCACCCACCGGCAGCCGCGGCCAAAACCGCCCCCACATTCCACAAAACCCTGTAGAGCGTCCGCACCTTGCGCAGATGGCAGAAGAGCTCGGCGGTGAAGCAGAGCAGGACGGAGAAGAGCGACCCCCACATCACGGAGTAGAACACTCCTTCGGAAATAAACAGACTGTCGATATTATGATCAATCCCTACATAGTAAACGAAGACGCAGAGACACGCGGAAAAGAGTGCAGCGGAAACACACGCCATCGGATAGCGGACAAACACCTGCTTGAGGTTGCCGAACGCCTCTTTGATTTGGGATTTGAAATTGCTCATGGTCGGGGAAATTAAATAATCACTACAAAGGATTATAACACACTTGTTATGAATTTATTGCACGGGGGCAAAATAAAAGAGAATGGAGGTTCCATTGCTCACTTCGTTCGCAACGGAATGGCAACTGTTTTCTCCGAAAAATCTGTCCGCTGCAACTTAAATCGTTAATTTCAAAATAAGCACATTTTAACATTTTTGTTGTTTCGTTTTCAAAAATGAACCACTTTCTTCTCAAAAAGTGCAACTTTTTTCTTGTTGATTTTCAATGGAATATTTTTTGATCCACTTGATAAAAGAAAACAATTGTTGTATTTTTGCTGGTGATTGGTTTTTCGGTGGCTTCGGCAAGCTCAGCCACCGAAGAACCGACACCACCTGCGTCTGAGCATATCAACAACACTGAAGAAGAAACAACACCACCCGGTGCCTGAGCCTGTCGCAAAACACGAACACCACCCGGTGCCTGAGCCTGTCGCAAAACACGAACACCACCCGGTGCCTGAGCCTGTCGAAGGCACCGGAACAATAAAAGAGGACACCCCTTCGGAGCGTCCTCTTTTTATGACCATAGTGAAATTTCAGAACTTACTGGCGCACGACCTTCACGGTGCCGACGGCTTCGTTGCCGTTGGAGATGCGGAGGAAGTAAACGCCGGCGGGCATGCTGCTCATGTTCACGGTGTTGGCTCCGTAGGAAACCGACTGCGTGGAGACGAGCGTGCCCATCACGTTGTAAACAGAAACCGTGGTGGCATCGCCGCCGATGGTGAGGATGACATTGTCAGCCGTGGGGTTCGGATAGACAGCGACAGCGGTCTTGCCGTTTTCGGAAATGCCGGTGATGGCTTCAAACTCGTTGGGGAGAATGTAGTAGCGGGAGGGGAGACGCGCTGAGTTCTGTCCAGCCGAATAAGCGGCGGTACGCATATTGACACCAATGATGTTCTTCGCCTCGGTCGGAATCTGCACATTTTCCGAGCTCAAGGTATTGTCATAATAGCCAGTCACATAGACTGCTGTATCGGTGGTTTCCCCTTGTGTGACCGTGTAGAGTTTGTACGCTTCAAACGAGCCGGTCTGGTTGAACGTCACGTTTTCGAGCTTGATCATCTGTCCCTGGATGCCGTCCATGTAGGTCTGGTCGCGCAACTGCTCAAGGGTGACGGTGACAGGTGCGGGAATATTTTCCGGGAAGACGTTGATGTCGGAAGAGGAAAGGCCCGCCTGGACATTCATCTCCACATAGCCGAAGTAGTTGCACAGTTTGCCAACCACGTTGGTGATTTCCATTCCCTGCGAAATGTTGTTGAGGTGTCCGTCACGGTCGTAAAGCTGGATGGCGCCGGTTTCGTCCTGCATCCATTTGCTATAGCCGTTGTTGATGTTCACCTGCGAAACGTAGGCGTGGCCGACATATCTGTAGAAAACAGAGTCGGTGTAGTTGGCATTCACGTCGCTGTTGTCGATGAGGGCGCGGAGACCGGCGATGGTGGAAATCTCGTTGGTCTGGATGACGTTGACGGTGAGCGTGGCTGTGACCGCTTCGCTGAGATCGTTGTTCGTGAAGGAAAGGGTGGCAGTATAGGTGCCGGCTTCCGTTGCAGAGAAGGTGAAGGGAACCGTTGCACCATCATCGGACAGCAGATCGTTGTTGCTGAGAGAGGTGACTTCGGTGGCGAACTGGCTGTCGCCGCTGAGAGCGACGGTGGTGGTGCCGTCGGCGGTGAGGTTGTAGCCATGAACCGTCAGGTTACCGGCAAGCTCCTGATTGACAGGAATGTTGTTGAAAGAGGTAGTCCCTTGAACCTCAAGGAAGGGTGCCGTGGCAGAAGAGACGACAATGTTGTCCAAGAAAATGCGGTGATGGCCTTCAAAACGAATGGTGACGGAGCGTTCGCCGTCCACAACGATGGAGAAATCATCGGGGATGCAGTCCACCTCGTTGGTTTTGCGAAGATTGTTTATTGTGTATTCCTCGTCATTCACATAAACCGTCATGTTCGTTGCATCTGCGTTGGCATTCCACACCATTGCCTGGAAAGCGATACGGACCGATGCATAACCGGCCAAAGAAATTTCAGGGGTCTGGATCCAGCCGTCAACGCTGCTGGTTCCGAGTTTTACCTTGCCATCGGAATGAGTGACCTTGTTTCCGGTCCAGCCGGGAAGAAGGGTGTTAAGGCTGTCCGCACTGACTGAGTTTGCTGCAGAGCCGCACTGAGAAGAACTGCCCGAACCACTGCCGGTCATAACGGCAAAGTCCTGGGAGAAGATGACATCCTGTGCGGAGGCGGAATTCAGGCCCAAGCACAACACGACAGTCGCCAAGACCATCAGAAAATTGTAACATTTTTTCATAGAAAAAGATTTTAATGGGTTGTTTATTGATAAATTATTGTCGCTGTATGCTTTATTTTTTGCAGAAAAACGCGGCAAAAGTACAAAAATATTTCAATTTATAGTTGTACCTTTGCGCCCCCATTAACACTTATTAATTGAATCATTTATGAAAAGACTTCTTCTGTTGTTATTCTCGCTGCTGACCGTGGTTTCCGTTTCGGCACGCGATTTGAAAGACTACCTTGTTCCAACCCCTTGGCGAATTGATATTCAAGAAGATAAAGGCATCTCCTATCATCATTACCAGTTCCAGCAGATGCAGAACTACTTCGCGCAGTTCAACCTCTCGACATGGGAAAAGGACGTGACCTTCCACGAGTACGGCGAGAATATCGTCAGAGTGAGTCTTCGCGTGGACCCGCGCTTTACGCCGCAAGACTACGAACTGACTATTAAAAACCAGTCGATTGGTATCGTCGGCGGCTCGAAAGAGGGCCTCTTCTATGGCGTGCAGACCCTCCGTCAGGTTCTGGCGTACGCCCTCGCCGAGAAACAGGACATTCCGGCTATGTACATCACCGACTCTCCCGACCTGCTGCGCCGCGGCTTCATGCTCGACATCAGTCGCGACAAAGTGCCGACGATGAAGACCCTCTACCAGATTGTGGATCTCCTCGCTTCGTGGAAAGTCAATGAGTTCCAGCTCTATACGGAACACACCTTCGCCTACAAGAACCACAAGGAGGTGTGGGAGAACGCCTCCCCGATGACCCCGGAGGAAATCGCCCTGCTCCAGAAGTACTGCAACGACCGCTTCATCGACCTCGTGCCGAACCAGAACTCCTTCGGCCACTTCGAGAACTGGCTCAAGTACGACACCTACCTCCATCTGGCCGACTGCCCCACCGACTGCGCCACCATCTGGGGTGCCCGCAGCCGCTCCTCCCTCGACCCCACCAACCCTGGCTCGTTCGACCTCGTGAAGGAACTTTACGACGAACTCCTGCCCAACTTCAACAGCAAGTATTTCAACATCGGCTGCGATGAAACCGTGGAACTTGGCCTCGGCAATTCCAAGAAGATGTGCGACAGCATCGGCCTCGGGCGCGTCTATCTCAACTTCCTCCTGAAGCTCAACGAGGAGGTGAACCGCCACGGCAAACTCGCCCAGTACTGGGGCGACATCGTCATCGACCACGACAGCCTCATCCCGTACCTGCCGAAGAACATGACCTGCATGGTGTGGGGCTACGACACCCAGTACGACTTCGACAAAACCCTCGCCAAGTTCGAGAAGGCGGGGCTCCGTTTCTACGTTTGCCCCGGGACGGCGACGTGGCGCTCCATCATCGGGCGCAACGACATCGCCTTCACCAATGAGTACAACGCCGCAGTGAACGCGGTGAAGCACGGCGCCGCCGGCATGCTGGTCACCAACTGGGGCGACCTCGGCCACTGGCAGCCGCTGTCGGTGTGCTACGCCCCGATCATGGTGGGCTGCAGCTACGCCTGGCGCTGCGACTCCTCCATCACCAGCCGCGTCGATTTCCTGCTCAACCAGTACCTGTTCGAGGACCCGACCGGCAACCTCGGCAAGGCCGTGATGAAACTGAGCTACGCCCACACCTACGCCAAGATTCCCGAAGGCGTGGCCAACGCCTTCCACCTGATGCTCCACCGCTATCCGTGGACAATGAAGGGCAACTATCAGACGAAGGAGCTGACCGTCACGAACTTGAAACGGTGCGAGACGGAAATCAAGGATGCCCTCGAAATCCTCAAGGATGCAAAACCGCAGTGCGACGACCACAAGATCGTGATAGCGGAACTGGAGCAGGCCTGCGACCTCGCCCTGCACGGCGTGAAACTCGGCATCGCTCGTCTGCAAGTCAAAGATTATCAAACACTTTCCATTCCTTACGATAAACGGAAAGCCCTTGCCAACGAGTTGGAAAAAATCATCAAGAACCACAAGAAACTGTGGGTGGTGCGCAACCGTCCGGGCGGCCTCCGCGAATCCGCCGGCCGCATGGAAGAGCTGCACGACTACTATTTGCAGAAATAGGGGGGGTAATTCACCCTGGAGGGTGATATCTCAGTAACCCCGTACAAGCGTAGCGCAGTGCAGTGTGGGCGATAACCCGCGTGCCCGCCCGTGCCGCGGGCGGGCGCACGAGGCCATCGCCCACCCCAGATTGCGGCCTGACGGCCTTATCTGGGGTTAATAAAATCTCACCCCTCCGGGGTGGGTGCAAATAAATCAATACTCACAGAAATACGGTGCACTGCCGAAGTCGCACGCCGCCTTGCGATTGTCGGTTGTTATGGCTTTCTTTTAGATTTTTCGATGCTTTTTTGTGAGAAATTATTAAAATGTATTATGTCACAGAAAGCGAGTGTGATACAGATAAATTTTTACACTTTTCCAATATTCTTTTTCCCACCCATAACCCTATTCTATGCAAACAAATCTTCCATAACGACTTCGTTGTTGACGATGCTCCGATGAACTCCATCTGCAACTCCAAATGTTGTAACAAAGGTGTATGCAAGAGCTTTAGTGGTCTTGGTCTTTTCTTGGAATATCCCCATTCTATCTCTCAATACCTTTTCGTAACTATCGGCGATACGATACTGTTTCACAGAGAATTTCATTTCACACAGGTTGATAATTCTGTCGCCACGGTCTATCAGCAAATCTATTTGTGCACCTTTTTCTTCTTTTTCGCCATCCTTGTTTTTCTTGGGAGGAACATATCTCCACGAGGAAGCCTCTGTCGAGATGCCCGAGATGCCCAACTTCCGCTTGACTTGAGTCAAATGCATGAAACATACAAGTTCAAACGAAAAACCTTGCCAAGATTCAACGGCGGCAGACTGGAAATTATGACTCCACCATTCTTCATCTTGTGCATTGAAACCCTCAATGAATCTGTAGTAAAATAGTGTATAGAAATCCACCAAACGATAGATTGCTCCTTTTGTCTTATTGCCAAACTGGGAATAGCGGAGCACAAAATCGCTGCGTTCCAGATTACGCAGCACGGTTGACAGTACCGACTTGTCTATTCCTGACGCAAACTCAATTTCTTCACGAGTCATGCCTTCACGCTTACTATTCAGCAGTTTCACCACACGAGTGTAGTTTTCGGTATGGGCAAACAAAGCGCTATACAATTCATCAAACTCTGTCTTGAGTTCCCCATTTTTGCGGAAGAACAGGCGGTCAATGTTTTGCACAAGACTTTCTTTGACATTCAATAAGCTGTAATAGAAAGGAATGCCGCCGATAACCATGTAAGTTTGGAGCATCTGATACCTGTCCCATTTGGCTCCACGGCTTTCCAAATATTGTTCCACCTCATGCAGCGTAAACGGACGGACATAGATGTTGCAGGTGATTCGTCCGTGCAGTCCGCCTTGGTTTTCAACCAGTTTGTCCATCATCCATGAAGTGGAAGAGCCACTGGCTACAAACACGATGTCGCTGCGGCGTGCTGCCCATCCATTCCAAAAGTTTTCCAAAGCCTCGACGAACTCCGACTGCGGTGTGTCAATCCAAGGCATTTCGTCTATGAAAATCACTTTGCGCTTTGCCTCAGGCAATCTCTCGATGTATTCCTCTAAAGCATCGAAAGCATCGTCCCAATTTGAGAATTTCGGCTGTCGCGGCAATTGGGCATACTTTTTCATGGCCTTGGCAAAATTGCGCAATTGCTTTGGTTTTGAAAGACGATGTCCTCCCACATACGAAAAGTCGTATTCGTAGTTGAAAAAATTGTCCACAAGGTAGGTTTTGCCCACACGCCGCCTTCCATAAACGATGACAAATTCTGAACGGTCAGACTCCATACATCGCTGAAGATCTGCCATTTCCTGTTCGCGCCCGATAATTTTCCGTTTCTTCATACAACCAATAATTTTTCCGTGCAAAGATAATTTTTTTTTTGATGCACGAAAAAAAGTTGCAGGCAATTCATCAAAAAACAACCTTTAAATACGAGATTTTTGACAGAAAGCCAATATTTTTTGATAGCGACCTTTTATCAGCGGCCTTGTCTGGGGTTAATAGAATATCACCCCTCCGGGGTGAACGATTTCTACGCAATCTGCGGAAATATGGTATCGTAGAGACGTTTCATGAAACGTCTCTACATCAGGTTGTTCAGCATCGCGTACACCGTGAGACCCGCCACCGATTTGATGCCGGTCTTCTTCACGATGTTCTTGCGGTGGGTGATGGCCGTGTGGACGGAAATGTGTAGTTTTGTCGCTATCTCCTTGTTGGATAGTCCGTTGGCGACTTCCACCAGCACCTCCCGCTCCCGTTCCGACAGCTCGTACAATTCCGGACTTTCGCTGTGCCCGTTGTCGGCCTGCGCCACCTCGTTCAGGACACTCTCGATGTGCTTCCTGTCGTCGGTGATTTCGATGATGCCGTTGAAACTCTTCAGCCACTGCTGGTCGAAGTAGCTGTAAACGAGGGCAACGATGGGTACTTGGGGACTGTCCTGGAAAAGGACGCGGAACGAGTGGCGCTTGGAGTAATCTACCAACTGCGGGTTGAGGACGATGAGGTCGGGTTTCACCACGATGAGCCTCTCTGCAATGCGGTCGAGACTGTCGGCCACGGCAGCAACTTCAAACTCCGTACCTTCATTCAAGATGGTCGTAAGTCCCTGTACCACCATGGGCGATTTCTCCACCAACAGAATCTTAGTCTTTTTCATCGCTGGCTCCTTTCCATGGTTTCAACGTAAGGGATCAGGATTTTTTCCTCAATGAGGCTGTGCTTGTTGAGGTCGCCCGACAGCTGGAAGATGTCGAAAAGGACGGAGACGCGCTCTTTCGGCATGATGTTTCCCGGCAAGTACTTGATGATGATGTTGGTAAGGTCGTTGAGCTTGTCCTCGATGTTGCTGTGGTTCTCCTCAAACTGGTTGATGGAGTAGCCGCTGCAAGGTTCGCCTTTGCGCAGGCTTTCGATGTAAGGGAAGACGGTCTTTTCCTCGTATTGGAAATGGTTCTCCACCTCGCCTTTGTAGTCGCGGAAGAAGCGTTGCAGGATGTCCTTGTGGCTCTTGGGGCAGGCCTCGGCGATACGGTCGAGGTGTTTTTCAATGTGGGGGATCCGCTCGTCGAGGTAGTAGCCGTGGGAGGCGACAAGGTACGGCACGAGAAGGGTCATGTCGGTGTTCTTCAGCTCTTCCATCGAGGGCAGATAGGCGTTGTTGGTATAGACGTTGCAGATCAGGAGGAAAAACGAGTCGGCGATGCCGTTGGCGAGGCACACTTCCGCCACCGTCTTCTCCCCGAACCCCAGTTCGATATGGAAGCGTTGCAGAATCAGCGTCAGGCTCGGGTTGCTGAGGATGACGTCAGCGAGTTTCATTTTGGGCGTGAACATTATTTCATTGTTTTTTCAAATTATTTGAATTCCAACATCCTCTCGATCGGACGGCGGGCGGCCTCCATCAGGGCCTCGTCCAAAATCAGTTCGGGCGTTTCCGTCTCCAATGCCGAAAGAATGTTTTCCAACGTATTGTACTTCATGTATTTGCAGTTGGCGCACTCGCAGTCGCCGGCCTTGGCTTCGTGCATGTCGGAAAGGGCGTAGAACTTCTTGTCGGGATTCTGCTTCCGCAGTTCGTAGAGGATGCCGTTTTCCGTCACCACCACAAATTCCTGTTTTTCGGAAGTGGCGACGAACTTCAGCATCGCTGCCGTGGAGCCGACAAAGTCAGCCAGTTTCAGCACGTGCTCCGGACACTCGGGGTGCGCAATCACCAGCGCCGACGGGTGGAACTTGTGCAGCTGCTCCACATCCTCCGCCTGGATCTGGTCGTGGACGTGGCAGGCACCTTCCCACAACACCATCTCGCGGCCCGTCATGCGATTGATGTAACTTCCTAAGTTCCAGTCTGGTGCAAAGACAATCTTCTCGTCCTCCGGCAGCGACTTGACAATCCGCAGCGCATTCCCCGAGGTGACAATGATGTCCGACAACGCCTTCACACGGGCGGAACAGTTGATGTAGCTCAACACCGTGTGGTCGGGGTACTGTTTCAAAAATTCGGCGAACTCCTCGTCGGGACAGCTGTCGGCCAACGAGCAGCTTGCACTCATATCGGGAATCAGGACTTTTTTCGTGGGGTTCAAGATTTTCGCCGTTTCCGCCATGAAGTGGACACCGGCAAAGAGGATGATGTCGGCATCGGTTTCCGCCGCCTTCTGCGAAAGGGCAAGGCTGTCACCCACAAAGTCGGCGATCTCCTGCACCTCGGGACGGGTGTAATAATGGGCCAGAATAATGGCGTTTTTTTCTTTTTTTAACTGTAAAATCCTGTCTTTCATATCTTCACAACTTAACATTTTAACATCTTAACAAATAAGTCCGCCTCCTACGACCAGTCCGTTCTGGTAAAGCACCAGCGACTGTCCCGGCGTGACACCCCACACCGGCTGGGTGAAGGTGAGTTCCGCCGTGTCGCCTTCGATGCGGACGGTGGCTTCGGCGGCGGGGCTCCGGTAGCGGATGCGGGCTTCCACCACAGGGTTCTCCAGCAAGCGTTCGGGGTCGGTGAACGTGCAGGCGGCCGCTTTCACCGTGGTGGTCAGCAGGTCGTCGCGGTCGCCGAGGGTGACGGTGTTGTCGGCGGCAGAGATGCGGGTGACGTACTTGGGCGTGCCGAACGCCACCTTCAGGCCCTTGCGCTGCCCGATGGTGTAGAACGGAAAACCCTGGTGCGTGCCGACCTTGTGGCCGTCGG
>JAEEQA010000118.1 GCA_016285085.1 Bacteroidales bacterium | reverse complement strand
AAAAGATTACGTATTCCGCGCCCTATGCGAAAAAGACGGGCGGCTCTGCATCGTGGAGTCGAAAGAGAAGGTGTTTTACGACACATTCGTCCGCTATTTGGTAGAATACGGAGTGGACAACGCCATCAACCTTGACATGGGCGGCTGGAGCCACGCCTGGTACCGCGACAACGACGGCGAAAAAGTGGAAACCAACAACGGTCCCACCCGCTACGCCACCAACTGGCTGGTCTTCCGAAAATGAAAAATGAAAATTGAAAACGGAAAACTTAATGTAAAAATAGAAGTTTAAGGGAGAGCCATTCCTAATTCCTAACTCCTAACACAAAATAATATTTTTCAAAAGGTGTCGGAATTCCGACGAATAGTCGTATCTTTGCCCGCAATTTTGGAAATATGAACTGGGCAGTCATTATCCTTTTGATTTTATTTGGCCTTGTGGCCTTGGTTTTGGAAGTGCTCGTCGTTCCCGGCGGCGTAGTCGGCGTTTTAGGTTTGCTCTCCATCGCGGGCGGCATTGTCATTTCCTACCTCACCTACGGCTCGCTTGCGGGCCACATCACCCTCATTGTCACGGCGGTGCTCACGGTGGCGGGACTGATTCTCTCCATCCGCGGGAAAACATGGCGGAAGCTGATGCTCAACACCGAAATCGACACCAAGATGAACGTCTTTGACGAACAGAAGGTGGCGGTCGGTGCCGTCGGCAAAACCGTCTCCCGCCTTGCCCCCTCCGGAAAAGCTGTCTTCAACGGCGAAACTGTGGAAGTCGCCTCCCTCCAGAACCTCATCGACGAAAACGCAACCGTGGAAATCGTCAAAATCGACGGCGGCAAGATTTTTGTAAAACCCGTTCTTTGATTATTATAGACACCTCGTCTATATTTTCTACTACCCGGCCTTCGACCACCATTTCTACATAGAAGGGGAACTTTTACCTCCTAACTTTCAACTTGATAAACTTGTAACTTTATAAACTTAAAATAAAAATTATGGATCCACTAACAGTTATCATTTTTGTAGTATGCGTACTACTCTTTATCTTCCTTTTATGGATGGTGCCCGTCGGCCTGTGGTTCACGGCCCTCGTATCGGGTGTCCACGTTTCCTTGATTCAGCTCATCCTGATGCGCTGGCGTAAAGTTCCGCCTGGAACAATCGTCAACGCGATGATCACCGGTGCAAAGGCGGGTATTCCGCTCAACCGTAACGAGTTGGAGGCTCACTTCCTCGCGGGCGGCCACGTGGTTCCCGTCGTCAATGCCCTCGTTTCCGCAGGCAAGGCCAACATCCCGTTGGATTTCAAGGCCGCTGCCGCCATCGACCTTGCCGGTCGTAACGTGCTGGAAGCCATCCAGACTTCCGTCAACCCGAAGGTCACCAACACGCCGCCCGTCGCCGCTGTCGCCAAGGACGGTATCCAGCTGATTGCCAAGGCCCGTGTCACCGTGCGCACCAACATCCGCCAGCTGGTGGGTGGTGCCGGCGAAGAGACCGTCATCGCACGTGTGGGCGAGGGCATCGTCACCGCCATCGGTTCCGCCAACTCCTACAAGCAGGTGCTGGAGAACCCCGATTCCATCTCCAAAGTGGTGCTGACCAAGGGTTTGGACTCCGGTACTGCTTTCGAAATTCTCTCCATCGATATCGCCGACATCGATGTGGGTAAAAACATCGGTGCCATGCTGCAGATGGACCAGGCCAACGCCGACAAGAACATCGCACAGGCCAAGGCGGAGGAACGCCGCGTGATGGCCGTTGCTCAGGAGCAGGAAATGAAGGCCAAGGCACAGGAAGCCCGCGCCAAGGTCATCCTCGCCGAAGCCGAAGTGCCGCTCGCACTCGCCGACGCCTTCCGTAACGGCAACCTCGGTGTGATGGACTACTACAAACTGGAGAACATCAAAGCCGACACCGGCATGCGCGAAGCCATCAGCAAATCCGGACAGCCCCAACCCAAGAAAAACCCTGAAACCAAATAATTATTTATGAAAAAAATCATCACCACAATAGTTTCAATCTTTTTGATTATGAGTATGATTCAAGCGCAAGACATCAAACTCCCGAAACCGAAAAAAGAGGGTGGAATGCCCCTGATGGAGGCACTCCAGAAACGGGCCACCAACCGCGACTATTCCAGCAAGATGCTGTCCGACCAGCAGCTCGCCGACCTTTTGTGGGCTGCCAACGGCATCAACCGCGACAACGGAAAGCGCACCGCCCCCTCCGCCCGCAACTGCCAGGAAATCGACATCTATGTTTTCATGGACAAGGGTGTTTTCCTCTATGTTCCCGAAAAAGACCTTCTGAAACAGATTGTGAAAGAGGACAAGCGCAAGATGGCACCCCGCCAGCCCTTCGCAGCGGAAGCCCCTGTCCTGCTGGTATTTGTCGCCAACTACGACAAGATGACCGGCATGGACAAGGATGCCAAGGAGTTCTACGGAGCCACCGACGCCGGCTATGTCAGCCAGAACGTCTATCTCTACTGCGCTTCCGAAGGATTGAGCACCGTCGTGCTCGGCAGCATCTTCCGCGATGAAATCAAAGACCTTCTGAAATTCAACGGCAAGGCCGTCCTGGGCCAGCCCGTCGGTTTCGCCAAATAATTTGGACTATGAAAAGACCCATTATGGTTGTAATAGCGGCAATCTCCCTTGCCGCTATTCTTTTATCTTGCAATAAAAAAGACATTTACGAGCAGTACGATGCCACTCACGAGGTCGTGAGCATGGATGAATCGCACCCCGAAACGCAGGACGCAGCGGCGGTGGCCTACATGGACTCCCTCCGCAAGGTCTATGGCGAGATGATGGACGAGGTCATCGGCTACAACGACCACACCATCGACAAGCAGCGCCCCGAAGACGAGCTGCCGAACGTGCTGACGGACATGGTCTTTGCCGTGGGCGACTCCATCAGCCGGGCGGTTTATGGAGAAGGCATCAATTTCTCGCTGCTCAACTTCGGCGGCATCCGCAAGCCGCTGAACGCCGGCGACATCACCCTCGGCGACATCTTCACCATCCTCCCCTTCGACAACATGATCGTGCTCACCACCATCAAAGGGAGTGAGCTGCGCAAGGTGCTGGCACAGATGAGCGACACGACCAACCAGCCGTTCTCGCACCTCACCATGACCCTCGCCGGGCACAACGCCCCGACCGACATCATCGTCAACGGCGCCCCTCTCGACGACAGCCGGACGTACCGTTTCGCCACCATCGACTTCATTTCGGGAGCCAACCGCGGCGACAACATCCTCCGCAACCGTGAGACAAAGGAGCCCTTCGAGATCGGGCCGGAGTACAAGACCAACATCCTGCTCCGCAACGCCGCCATCGACTACATCCTGCAGGTGGGGACCATCAAGGGGTACATAGATAAGAGGGTGAGGAGGGGATAGGTTACAGGGAACAGGTTTCAGGTTTCAGGGTATAGAAAATAGTATAATTGTTGTCGTGAAGAAAAGGATAAAGTAAAAACCTGCTTTTATAATGAAAACAAAGAAAATCCTACTTTGCTTTTTTGCATTTTTCGTTGGGAATACTCTTCTTTTTATTCTAGTATCACATTATCTTGATTGTAAAGGAGTTACAATGAGTTGGCCTGAAATAGCAGAACATTGGTTGACTTATGTGATTGCGGGAGTTGTGGCGGCAGCAATGTCAACTATTATATGGATTGCACATCGCAAAGATAGGTAATATTGCCAATTTTTACCTGAAGGGTGATCTTTCAATAACCCCAGATAAGGCCGTAAGGCCGCAGCACCCCTGCCCCTTATTTCTTTTTCGGTTATCCTCCACCATTCCGCCAGTCGTCAGACTGGCGGAATCTCCCCTGTCCCCTGGTCCGCCCGACCACCTACGCGTGCATACCTACGCACATGATTGTAGAGACGCAAAATTTTGCGTCTCTACAGGCACGGGCACGCCACCATATAGAGACGCCATAATATGACGTCTCTACAAACCACCGCCGTTACCTGTTTTCATCATCAACTATTTTTTGGACTATTGCCCAAAAAGTTGTACTTTTGCCCTCCATAATTACAATTTTCCCATCATGCCAACTCCGAAAACGATGACCGCCGAAGAAGCGGTGAAAATGGTACAGTCCGGTGACCGGCTGCACTGGCCCTGCGTGGCCGCCGCGCCCGAGCACCTGATCCGCGCCCTCGTGGCACGCGCCGACCAACTCCAGAATGTCCACATCACGCACCTCTATACCGAAGGGTACGCCGACTACGTGCTGCCGCAGTACGCCGTCCACTTCTGGCTCGACTCCTTCTTCATCGGGGGAAACGTCCGCAAGGCGACACAGGCGGGACTGGCCGACTACATCCCGTGCTCCCTTTCCGACACCGCCCGCATCATCCGCGACGGCTACCAGCCCGTGGACGGCGTGTTCCTGATGGTGAGCGATCCCGACGACGAGGGCTATGTGTCGCTCGGC
>JAEEQA010000117.1 GCA_016285085.1 Bacteroidales bacterium | reverse complement strand
ATCTGCCCCATGGCAACGGCAGGGCATCCGGCAGCACTAAAGGCGTAATCATTTACCGGATCTCTCGGACAAAGCATGTTATAGGGATAATCCTGCGACCAATGCGAAGTAAGGAGCGGTTCTTGCGCCATGCCCGTCAAAGCGCAGAACATTAACAAAACGGAAAAAAATCTCGTCATTTTATTCTGATTTGGATGAAGGTGCAAAAATACACGTTTTTACAAAATCCATGAACAAGGGGTGCGGGTGAAGCACGGTCGATGAGTACTCGGGGTGGAACTGCGTGCCGATGTACCAGCGTTTTTCGGGTATCTCCACAATCTCCACGAGGTTGGAGGCGGGGTTGATGCCCACGCACTTCATGCCCTTCGCTTCGTACTCGTCCTTGTATGCGTTGTTGAACTCGTAGCGGTGGCGGTGCCGTTCCTTGATGAGCGTCTCTTTGCCGTATGCATCGCAGACGCGGCTGCCGCTAACCAGTTCGCACTCGTAGGCGCCCAGTCGCATCGTGCCGCCCTTCTGGGTGATGTTCTTCTGCGCCTCCATGATGTCGATGACGTTGTGCGGCGTCTGCTCGTCCATCTCGCGACTGTTGGCATCCTTGTAGCCCAGCACGTTGCGGGCAAACTCGATGACCATCATCTGCATGCCCAGACAGATGCCGAAGGTGGGGATGTCGTGGGTGCGAGTGTATTCGGCGGCGATGATTTTTCCCTCGATGCCGCGGGTACCGAAGCCGGGACAGATGACGATGCCCGCCAAGCCGTCAAGCTTTTCGGCCACGTTCTGGCAGGTAATCTCCTCACTGTTCACGAAGTGCAGTTTCGCCTTCACATCGTTGTAGATGCCGGCGAGGTTCAGACTTTCGCGGATGCTTTTGTAGGCGTCCTGCAGGTCGTACTTGCCCACCAGTCCGATGTGTACCTCACGCTTGGCGTTCTTCTGTTTGGCGAGGAAGTCGTGCCATGACTTCATGGCGGGTGTCTCTCCGACTGGGATTCCGATCTTGCGCATGATGGCGGCGTCAAGGCCCTGGCGCTGCATGTTCACCGGCACCTCGTAGATGCTGGGCAGGTCCTCGCTCTGCACCACGCATTCCAGATCCACGTTGCAGAACGAAGCCACCTTCATGCGGAGGGCGTCGTCGAGATGGCGTTCTGTGCGAAGGACGAGGATGTCGGGTTGGATACCCATCGCCTGCAGCTCCTTCACGCTGTGCTGGGTGGGTTTGGTTTTCAGCTCGCCGGCCGCCTTGAGGTAGGGCACGTAGGTCAGGTGCACGCACACCGCGTTGCGGCCCAGTTGCCAGCGCAGCTGCCGGATGGCCTCCATGAACGGCGCGCTTTCGATGTCGCCGATGGTGCCGCCCACCTCGGTGATGACGAAGTCGAGCTGCTCGTTCTTTTCGTCCTCGCGAAGCATCCTCCGCTTGATCTCGTCCGTGATGTAGGGCACCACCTGGATGGTTTTGCCGAGGTAGTCGCCGCGGCGTTCACGGTCGATGACGGTCTTGTAGATGCGGCCCGTGGTGACGCTGTTGTTGCGGGTGGTGTGGATGCCCGTGAACCGCTCGTAGTGACCGAGGTCGAGGTCGGTCTCCATGCCGTCCATCGTCACATAGCACTCGCCGTGCTCGTACGGGTTGAGGGTGCCGGGGTCGATGTTGATGTAAGGATCGAATTTCTGGATGGTGACTTTGTAGCCGCGTGCCTGCAGCAACTTGCCGATGCTGGCGGAAATGATGCCTTTTCCCAAGGAAGAGACCACCCCGCCCGTGACGAAGATGTATTTTGTTTCCATAACAATAGCGTGTTACGGGCTGCAAAAATACAAAAAATGGCAAAAGAAACGGATGAGTTTTTTCGTATTTTTGCCGAACAGAAAATAAAATTATGGTCTTATTGGACGAACACTTTCTTCCCGTCAAAGGAATTGTCAATGCACGCGACCTCGGTGGTTACAAAACGGTTGACGGCAGGGTCATCAAGAGTGGGTTGCTCCTCCGCGGGGCATCGCTGACAACGGCAACGGATGCTGACCTCGCGCTGTTGGCTGCCCTTCCGGTGGTCAAGGTTATCGACTTCCGCACCGACTTCGAGAAAAAAGACAAAGAAAACAGGGCATTGCCGGGTGCTGACTATATTTGGCTTCCCCTCCAACCTGCTGACGATGAAGACACGCCGGAAGAAATAACCCAACACAAGTCGTTCGACATCTCCAAGCTCATCATGATTGCGGCTTTTAACGAGAAAGCGAAGGCCATTGCGAGGGAGATGTACCCTCTGATGGTGATGCGCCCCGCTTGCCAGCGACAGTTCGCCGCTTTTCTTCGCGAGGTGGTCGATACTCCTGAAGGGGCCATATACTTCCACTGCATGCAAGGAAAGGATCGCACCGGTCTCGCGGCGGCCTATCTGTTGTCGGCATTGGGCGTGGATCGGGAGACCATCATCGCCGATTTCGACAAGACCAATCAGGTCTATGCCCGGGCTGTCCGCAAATTCTGCCGCCGGGTGAAGTTCTTTGGCGGCAAGGAGGAGGAATTGGCCACCGTGAAAGCCTTCATCGGAGCCAATACGGACAATTTCATCAGAGCCCTCAACCTAATCGATACGGAATACGGCTCAATGGACGCCTATCTGCGCAACGTTTTGGGCTTGACCGATGCAGATTTCGAGATGCTGAGAGGACGATATCTACTGTAGCAATGCGGCAGTCCTGTTTCAGGTACGGCCTAAGATGGTTTTTCACGCAAATTCATACTGCAAAATGGCGATGTTCAACGCGTCTTCCAGTTTGCAGATAGTTTCGAGGGAGAGGTTTTCCGTTCCTTTCAACAACTTGGAAATGTATTGCGGCGAGCATTCCATCCTGTCGGCAACATCTTGTCGGGAAAGCCCTTGCTGCTTCATTGCCACTGCCACTTTAATGGCAATTTTGCGGGAATACTGCAACCAGCCTTTGGATTTGGCATAGAGGACTCTCTCTTCTTCCACACGCCAATCTGAAAGTTTGTCGGATTGGTAACGACTTAATCTGTCAATTGCTTCTTCCAGTGTCATAATTCTACCTCCTGTTGATAATCTGTGAAACTGTCTTCGTCAAACACATGTTCCTGAATCAGAAAATTCCTCACTTTCTCCATCTTTTCCAATTCTTGCAATGTATGTTCCCTTTCCTGCATCGTTCTTGTCAGTTTTATGGCGCCTCCAGTAATGATGTAAATGCCCATGCTTAGCTTGATGGCATACAGCCTGAGCCAACTTCTGCGGTGAGGGCGACCCTTTTCTTTTCCAAGAATCATTTCACTTATGCGGTTGTTTTCAAGCGGGCGGAAAAAATGGTCGAGATTTGCCTCTGGAGAAATATCCATGATGATACAGGCCAACTCGTCTCGGTCTTCCATGGTTTGATAAATGGCATCTTCGATACTCGTGATTCTGAAATAGGAAATCAGGTCATCAAGGTTTTGTGTAAAAAAATCAGCCAACCACTCTGCATCACTCCATTGAGACATCACCTTCTGGAGTGCATTCTGATTGTCCTTGTTGAAGCGAACAGCCCATAACCGACCATCATCGATAATTTTATCAAACGTCATCATTTTTTATACTAAAGAATGGTGCTGCAAAGATACAATTTTTATTTGTGCAACTTATAGGTTTCAAAAAAATAATTTCAGTTGTTTTTTTGAAATGAAAAAAAAAGTATTTTTGCTGCTGGTTTCCATACATAAAAATGGATAAGATTAACAAGTTTCGCATGGAAGAAACAGTCAAATACTACAGTGAGGAAGATTATTCCAATGGTACCGTTTGAAGTGTAAATAACCACCCAAAACCATTTCAACATGAAGAACACTTTTTTCGTCCTTGCAGTTTTTCTATGCCTTGTTTTGACGGCCTGCACGGAAAACCAACATGAAAAAGAGATACCTGATATGAAAAATGAAGAATGCTTGATTTGCGGTGCGCCGCTGGAGTACCTTGAACAGGACACGCTGATGGAATGCGTGCTTTGCCACAAGCAAGAACCCAGCAAAACCCGCTGCGTGGAAGGGCATTATGTCTGCTCCGATTGCCACACCGCCGGCATGGATTCCATCATGGCCTTGTGCCTGGCGGAGACCTCCAAAGACCCCATCGCCATCTTGGAGAAGATGATGTCGCAGCCGTTCTGCCACATGCACGGTCCGGAGCACCACGTGCTGGTGGGTGCCGCCCTGCTGACGGCTTACAACAACGCCGCGCCCGACACGGCCAAACTCGACCTGCAGTCGGGCCTCCTCGAGGTGATGAGCCGCGGACGGCAGGTGCCGGGCGGTGCCTGCGGTTACATGGGCGCCTGCGGAGCCGCCATCAGCACCGGCATCTTTATGTCGGTCGTCACCCGCAACACGCCGCTCTCCACCGACACCTGGCGGCTGTGTAACCTGATGACGTCGCGCGCCTTGGAGCAGGTGGCCCTGAACGGCGGTCCCCGTTGCTGCAAGCGCGACTCCTACCTGTCGATACTCACG
>JAEEQA010000116.1 GCA_016285085.1 Bacteroidales bacterium | reverse complement strand
GTCCATGCAGCTTTCGGGGGTGTTGCCGTTGTCATCGCGCACGCCCTTATAGACGGCTTTCAGCTCGCGGTTGTTGTCAATCTTGCGTTTGAGATAGACTTCCACAAAGTAGCGGGTGATAGGCCAGTTCTCAATCTTGTTTTCGTCTCCGGCGAGGAAGGCCATCCAAGAGTGGTAGATGCCCATCGGCGAGAACTCTGCATCGACCTTGATGTGGTTGAGAACGATTGCGTTAGGGATGAATTTAACGCCCGCTTTCGGCTCGAACTGGATGCGGAACGGCTGGAGAACGTCTTCCCACTCCTCGGTGGTCATCTTGTAGATGTCGTCCTTGGTGTTGATACGGGTGGCGTACTTCTCCAGCGTGGTGGCGGGAACCATCAAGGCTCTTTTGAGCCTGTCCATTCCCTGCCCGCTGTTCTCGTAGAAGCGGCCGTATTCCTCAAGTATGAGGTCAACGTTGATTTTGGTGTCAATTTCTGCCATGATGTTCGGTGTTTAGGGTTAGATGTCGCGTTTGATTGCCTGATAGAGGGCGGAGCCGCTGACGTAGGACTGGATGTCGTCCTTGGGCGTTTCAGTTGGGTCGGAACCTGCAACGGCGGGGGTCTGTCCGGGAACCTTGTCCACGATGGCTTTGAGGCGGTCGCGGTCGGTGGTAAGTGTGGTCAGCTGTGCGGTGAGGGTGGCTTTCTCGTCTATGAGAGCCTGTTTCTCATTGAGGAGGGTCTCTTTCTCCTTGAGGAGGGCGTCAAGTTCGCCGAGTTTGGCCTCCAGCGCTTTGAGCTGTTCGTCTGTAACGGACAGCCCTTTCTCTGAATCATAGGTGGCGGAGTCCTGCACTGCGAGGAGTGCCGCCAGCAGCGGGAACAGTTTCTTCATGTCGGTATGGGTTTGGTTTTTGGGTTGGTTGTCGGGGTTGAAGTATCTTGCAACGGCTTCAAGGACGGACTGCCACGGGGAGCGTGCCTCGTCCATCACGGCAAGGTCGGCGTATTCTTCGGGGAGGTCGGGAAGCCCGTTGTCCGCAAACGCGGACAGGGAGTAGCGTGCGCTCTTCCGTGTCTCGTTGTAGATGTCGGTGACGAAGCCGAGGTCTTTGGCCTCGGTGGCGGTCAGCCATCTGCCCTGCCCGTTGTTGGCTTTGAGCAGGTCGGAGATTTCCGCCTCCCTGCCCTTGCAGGTGGTGTGGTAGATGTCGAGCATACGCCCGTTGACGGTCTTCTGCGTTTCAAGTTCCTGTGCCAGGCGTTCCTCATTGGCTCTTCCGATGTAGGCGGAGCATTGGTGTATGAGGAAGAGGGCGTTGCGGCTCATCTTGCGTTCCGTCCCCGCCATAGCGATGATGGTGGCTGCGGAGGCACAAAGCCCGTTGATTTGGGTGGTGACATCTGCGGGGTGTTCGGCCAGCATGTCGTGGATGGCCAGCGCGTGGTTCACGTCACCGCCGAGGGAATTGATGCGGACGGTGATGTGCTTTGCGTTGAGGGATTTTATGCGGTTGAGTTCCTCACTCATCAGCCGTGCTGTGTTCTCATCCTCCTCGCGTGTCCAGCCCTCATAGCCGATCTGGCCGTAGATTTCAATCACGGCTTCGTCGGCGGTCTCGTTGAGGAATCGTAATGCGGATTGCCTTTTCATCGCTGTTGTTTTGCGGCAAAGATAGCCGCAAAGGGCGGAACCCGCTTGGACATATTATAATGTAGTGGCGCAGAGCGGCTCGGTCATATCGCGGTGGAATGTTAGCTCGTAGAGATGTTCGCCGGATGCCTCCGCCGCTCCGATGTGCCGGAACGAAAAGTGCAGCGGCTCTTCCTTTGAGCCGGACAGCCAGACCGTGTCGGTGTTGTCCACTATCTTGGCAATCCAGCCGCCTCTTACCATGTCCGCCAGCAGGCGGTCATATTTCTGCTTGGTTCCCGTGAGGCGGCAGGTGGTCTCGTGGGTGAACGCCCCGCCGTTCTCTGTCACCTCGGTTCGGATGGATTTGGCGAAGATTTCCGCAAAACCGCAACCGCTTCTCATAGTAACGGTCTTGCTGTTAAAGTCCGTGAAGTCAATGCTTTGCACTTCACTGATGTCGGCGATAAGAAGCCGCTTGTTGCCTGCCATGACGTGGCAGCCTCCGTTTTTGGTCAGATTTTCCATAGTTTTTGGGTTTATGTGTGAAATGGGACATTTTTGGACGAAATAATTATGCCGTGAACGAGCCGCTTTCGGTCAGTCATCGAGCCGTAGTCTTCGATGACGCGCCGCTCGGCCTCCATCCAGTTACGCTGGTAGTATTTGCGCAGGGCGGCGTAGTTCATCTCCTCGTCCTCATAGAGGTTGGCCAGCAGGTACTCCTTGATGGCGGTGTCCCGTGGGATGCCTCCTGCGATATGGGCGTACAGGATTTCGTGGCAGGCCGTTTCACGGATGAACTTGTGAGCGAGGCGCGAAAACGAAACCTGCAGGGCTTCGGGGATGGTGCCGCCGAGGATTCGGAAGTCTCTGCGGCTGACCGCCACCGTGATTTCGGGGAAGAGGCTGAACGCCTCCGAGGGCTTGTCCGATCCTGCGGTACGGGCAAGCCCGGCACGCAAGAAGTCGTGGAGGAAGTGGCCGCGCAGGTCGTATGCGCTGCCCGACTTTGGGAACGTGTTCTCAAACCACCGCCGCACAGCGGGGTGTACTCTGATGGTGATGCTCTCTGTTTTGCTCTTTTCCATTCAAAAAAATTTTTTTTTACCGGGTGATGGGATATACTTTCGGGGGTGTCAAACAAGACAAAGCCGATTTTTCATCTATCATATTGTCTTATAATATATTAACTCATAAGACAAAATATAAAATCTTGTCTTTTTTGGCAAAATCGGGTGACAAATTCCGGTTTTGTCTTGCTGTCTTGCTTTTTGTCTTGTTTTTGTCTTGTTTGTCATAAATCGCAACTCGTTGTCTCATTGTGTTGTCTTGTTTGTCTTGATTGTCTTATCGGGAATGGGTGGGGTTGGCTTGCAAAAAAGTTTTTTTCAAAAAAAACAGGCGTTGCCTGTTCCATTTGTCAGCTGTTCAGTATGGGAACAGCTTCGGAGGTTCGGGCGCGGGCGGCTTCTCCCTCGGTCTTTCCGGGCTGTCGTCCGTCACCTTGGCCTCCTCTTTGGCCTCCCACACGAAGTCGGTCTCAAGGTTCAGCTCCGTGTTCTGTTTCAGCTTCTCATAGTCGAAGCACCATGCGTATGGCCGCTCGTACTCCAGCGCGACAGTCCCATCCCCGGGCAGCAGCTTGACGGATTCCCTGTCCTGCAGGTTCTTCATGTTTCGGCGGAAGCGTTTCTGTTGCTGGCCGAGGTACTCTGAGGAGTTCTTGAGGTAGTATTTGAGGGAGTCCTTCGGCAGGCGTTTCTCGTTTGCGCTGCGCTTCTGCTGTGCATAGAGTCCGAAGATGCGGTTGGGGTTCATGAACAGCACCTTCATGCTGTGCTGGATGGTCTGCGTGGTTGTCTTCAGTTCGTCCACCTCCTTGATTTGGAAGTCGAAGTCCTTTTCGATGAAGCCGCTGCTGAAGAGTTCCTGATAGATGCTCCAGAAGTCGCTGACTTCGTTCCCTGCCACCACGTCACCGTTTTGGCGTGTGATCATTCTTGCGAATGTCCGCACCGCCTTTTCGTAGGTGAACGGCAGTGTCTCCTCCTCCGTCATGATTTTCAGCGCGGCCAGCACGATACACCAGTTCTTGAGGATTCTGTCCTCAATCTGCGACCTGTTGATGTGCGGTGTCACATCGGCAATCGCGCCGTTGAAGGCGGCAACGTGCTTTTCAAGGAAGGTCTTGCGCTTTGAAAGCAGTTGGTTGGTGATGTGCGTCAGCCCCTTGTTCTCAATCTTTTTGAGTTCCTCGAAGCGGAGGCGTTCATCCTCCGAGAACTCCGACTTGGAGACGGAGAGGAAGATAACCCTTGAGAAGAGGGCGTTGTCGGCGGTGGTCATCTCCTGCCCGGTGAGCATGATGCCCGCGTCCACGGCTGTCATCTCCTTTTTCTTGTCCTTCTCCATGTTCATCCTGCTCCTGCCCACGCCGTCCCAAAGCCCTTTGAGGAACTCAATCTTTTCAAACTCCAGCGAGTTCTTGTACTCGTCGATGTGGCAGAGCGTGTTCCGTGTGTGCGCCACGTGGTCGGCCATCGCTGGCACCGTGCTGTTGGTCATGTTGATGCCAACGGGCAAGTCGCCGAACAGCTTCAACAGCGTGACCGCCATCTCGCTCTTGCCCGTGCCTTTCGGCCCGAATATGTTGAGGATGGGGAAGAATCGGTATGTGGTGATGAAGATGTCACGGAACAGGGTGGCGAAGTAGAAGCCGATTCCGGCTATTGCGTTCTCGCCATAGACGTTCACCAGCTTGTCGGTGAAGTCGAAGAGGCTGATTTCGCCGCCTCTGTGGATGAACTTGCGCTCAAACTGGAAGAGCGTGTCCTCGTCCTTGTAGAACGAGGACAGGGCCGGGATGTAGTAGTACAGCCCTTCGTGTTCCACGATGCCGAGTTCGCCGATGGGGATGAACTCCCCGTTTGCCGTGATGCCGTTAGACCAGGCGAAGAAGCCCTGCTTCTACCAGCCCAGCTGGGTGACTTCCCTGCACGTCTTGGTGTTAGCACACGTCGTAGCTCTTGTG
>JAEEQA010000115.1 GCA_016285085.1 Bacteroidales bacterium | reverse complement strand
TAGAGACGTTTCATGAAAAGTCTCTACAAAATAATGACGCAAAACCGTAGAGACGCAAAACCGTAGAGACGCCATAATATGACGTCTCTACAATACCACATAAATCCCATTTCTGAAAATTGAAACCAATCTGAAATAATCAAAAAATTATTTTGGACACTAACGGATTTTAACGTACCTTTGCAGCCAAATTTTGTATTATGAAAAAATTGTACCTTTTCTGCTTGATACTGCTTCCCCTGATGATGGTTTCCTGCAAAGACGACTCCGGCGAATTCATTGAACAATACTACACTGACGCGCAGTTGACGAGTGCCCTCCGCACCTGCCTCACCACCGCGAAAGACACTGCCCTGAACGTTCTCTGCGTGTCCGACGGATTCTTCGGCAACGACAACTATCGTGTCACCTTGCCCGACAACGCCGACTTCCGCGCCCTCGCCGAAGCCCTCGCCACCCAGAACAAAAGCTATCTCACCGACACGCTTACCCTCCGGCTGAACCGCGCCTGTGAACTCTCCGGAAACGACCTCTCCTCCACCTTCAACAGTTCCATCACCTCCCTCACCTTCCCCGATCCGTCCGCACTTGTTTACAGCAACAGCACCGACACCGCCACCATATACTTCTACACCAACTGCGGTGCTGCCATTTACACCTCCGCAACCTCCATCCTCTCCGAAAAAATGCAGAACACCGGTGCTAACAGTACATGGAGCGAGATACAGTCGGCCTATTACAACGCCACCTCCACTTTCTTCAACTACGACCTGACCGGCTATGCCACAACCGAACTGCTCAACGCCGTCTATACCGAAATGGCCAAGGAGGAAAAACTCATCCGTACCGACTCCACCCATGCCACCGCAGACAATCTTTCTGTTTTTAGGGATTAGGAATTAGGATTTAGAAATTAGGAATTAGAAATTAGAAATTAGAAATTATATGATTCAAGACAAACTTTTTGCCGGCAAGACGCTGGCCATCCTGTCCGGCGGCGGCGACACCCCGGCCATCAACTCAAGTATCGAATGTGTGCGCAACCGCGCCTCTATGTTGGGCTTCAAGGTTTACGGAATTCTCCGTGGCTGGAAGGGTCTCCTCGGCGACGGCGACCTTGTGGACCTCACCAACATCCCCTACGACGGCATCTATGGCGGCACCGGCCTCCTCTCCAGCCGCACCAATCCCTTCCCGAGCAAGAAGAACCCCGAGGACCGCTCCCAGCAGATCCTCCGCAACATCGAGCGCTACAAAATCGACGTGCTCGTGACCATCGGCGGCGACGACACCAACGGTGCGGCCAAGAAGATGTACGAAACCTACGGAATTCCCGTCATCGGCTTCCCCAAGACCATCGACAACGACCTGCGCACCCGCACCATCCACCACTATCAGGGCCAGGACCACGAAACCGTGCTGTGTCCCGGCTTCGCATCGGCAGCCATGGCCATCAAGAAACTGACCAGCAAGCTGCACACCACCAACGAGTCGCACCAACGCATCATGGTGCTTGAGGTGATGGGGCGCGACGCGGGCTGGCTCACCGGCACCGCCTCCTTCGGCGGCGCCCAGATCTCCCTCATCCCGGAGGTCCCGATGACCCGCGAACGCAAGGACTTCTTCTTCGAGTTCGTCAAGGAGCAATACCTCCGCTCCCCCAAACACTCGCTCATCATCGCCGTCTCCGAAGGCGTGCGCTGGTGGAACGACGAGAAGGAACAACTGGAAATGGTATATGCCAGCTCCGACCTTGACGAGTACGGGCACCCGCGCTTCGGCGGCATCAGCGGCGTGATCGCCTCCGAAATCTCCCGCCGCACCGGCATCGAGGCCCGCGGCCAGATTTCCGGCTACATCCCCCGCTCCGGCAAATGCTACGAGTACGACCGCCGGCTCACCTCCACCCTCGCCGACAAGGTGACCGACCTGCTCCTCCGCCAGGACTACGGCAAGATGCCCGTCCTCAAGGACATCGTCCCCTACAACGAGCTGGAAGAGTATCACACCACCGCCATCGACATGGGCAACATCGGCAACTTCCCGCTGCCCGCCGACTACTACGACGCCAACAACTTCAACTTCACCGACATCTACAGAGACTTCCTCACCAACATCATCGGCAGCCCCTACCGCATGGAGTTCAACCACATCTTCCCCACCGTCATCCCCGACGAAATCTAATACATATATAAATTGTAGAAAGTAAAAAGTAGAAGGTAGAAAGTTCCCAACGCGCAAGCCTCTCTTCATCCCTATCCTATACCCTATACCCTATACCCTATACCCTATACCCTAAACACTAATACCTTCTACCTTTTACCATTTTTATGAAATAAAAGAAAGATTATGCAAAAGATCTGCTTCCATTTCCATATCAGCCAGCCGTTCCGCCTGAGGACATACCGTTTTTTTGACATCAACGTGCATCACGACTATTTTGACGAGTTCCAGAACAGCTACCTCGTCAACCGTTTGGCCGAGCGGTGCTACCTGCCTGCCAACCGCCTGATGCTGGACCTCATCCGGAAATACCCCGGCAAAGTTTCCGTAAGCTACAGCTTGGCAGGAAGTTCCATCAAGCTCTTTCAGGAATACTGTCCCGAAGTGCTTGACAGTTTCAAGGAGTTGATTGCCACGGGGCAGGTGGAGATCATGGGGAGCACCTTCACCCACAGCATCGCAGCGCTGCACGGGAAAAGCACCTTTGTGGAGCAGGTGCGGTTGCAGGAATCTTTGTTACAAGAGGTTTTCGGAGTAAAGCCGACCACTTTCTGCAACACGGAGCTGATTTACTCGGACGAAATCGGTGAATGGTTGTACGAGATGGGGTACAAGACCGTGCTGACGGAAGGGGCGAAGCATATCCTTGCATGGAAAAACGCGGGATTCCTCTACTGCAACCCGTTCCAGACCGACCTGAAGCTGTTGCTCCGCAACTATTCCCTCTGCGACGACATCACCCTGCGGTTCAACGACCACGGCTGGGACCAGTATCCCCTGACGGCCGAGAAGTACCTCGGCTTCCTCAAGGCCGTTCCCGCCGAGGTGCCGCACATCAACCTCGCCTTCGACTACGAGACCATCGGCGAATACTACACCAAGGAAACCGGCATTTTCGACTTCTTCCGTTCCCTCCTCTCCTGCTTTGCAGAGTCAAATGATTATCAAATGATTACTCCTAGAGACGTTGAAAATTCCGAGGAGAAGCACACCACTCTGAACATCCCGTGGCCCATTTCCTGTTCCGGCGAGGAAAAAGACACCGCAGAATGGATCGGGAACGAGCTTCAGCAGGAGGCTTTCGACCAACTCTTCAAACTGGAGGGACTCTACCTTGAATCCGAAAACGAGACGGCCAAACTCAACTGGTTGCGCCTTCAGGCCGCCGACCACTTCAACTTCATGAACAGCAAGTGGCTTCGCGAAGTGGCCGTCCGACGCAATTTTGACGTCTATCCCTCCCCCTACCAGGCCTTCATCAACTATATGAACGTGTTGAACGATGTTAAAATCCAACTAACAGAAAAGAAATAGTTTTTCTGGCAAAAGGCAACATTTTCATTCTGCATTTGTAAATCATTGCAGACTACGATATTAAAAACAAAAAAAATAATATAATCATGGAGAAAACATCTTTGTCCAAGATTGGTATATTGATCCTCTTTTTGTCATTGTCTATCACCCTTGACCTTTCGGCCCAGGTTGTTGGTGAAACCTATCTTGTCCCTGCATCGGGAAGTTCGACCATCAACGCCTGCTCCGGAACGATTTACGATGCAGGAGGAAACAGCGAATGTCCTGAGGGAGCTGACGGCTACACCATTATCTACCCTGCCACGCAAGGCTGCAAGGTGAGGCTTCGCGGCACCTACGACACGGAGGATCGCCTTCTTCTCAGCGATGATATCATCACCATCTACGACGGAGCAGGTACCGGTGGCTCCACTCTGTTCAGCGACGCCGGCTCCGGGAACATCGATGTAGTCTCCACGACCGGACCTTTGACTGTCAGATTGGTCACCCGCAACAACCTTTTGGGTGACGACATCGTTGACTACTCCGAAGGTTTTGAACTGAACATCACTTGTGATGGAGGCTGCGAGTGTTCCGTACCCACCAACATCAGCGTTGTACAGGGGGATTATGGGGTGGACATCTCGTGGGAAGGGACATCCAGTTCCTACATCATTGAATATGGTCCGGCCGGCTTCACCCCCGGCAGCGGCACCACGGTGGTGGTCAACGGAAACTCCTACACTGTAATGGGTCTTACCACTTACGCCACCTACGATTTCTACATCTATTACGACTGTGGAAACGACGGTGTGGTGACGAACGAGGGGCCTGCTTTCGTCTCTTTCTGCGTGCCTGACGGAACCACCTGCATCGACTTCAGCGACTTGACCGCCTCGAACATCACATGTACGACCGGTCTCACCAACGATGGGGGGCCTTATATCAATACGGGTGTGGTGGACAATGGTTCATCGTCATCGTCCAGCCAGCACACCATCCACCGCGTGCTGGAACTGGATCCGCGCACGGGTTTCCGTCTCTCGACCATCCCGCCCTGCGAGATGTACTCCGTGCGTCTCGGCAACTGGGAAACCGACTACGGCTGCGAAAGCATCGCCTACGACTACATGGAGGACACCACC
>JAEEQA010000040.1 GCA_016285085.1 Bacteroidales bacterium | reverse complement strand
CTTTTTTTGTCCGTCACCAACTATTTTTGGCAACATTACCTAAAACAGATTTCCAGCTAAAGTGTTTAATCCATTAAACATTTTGTATTTTATTGATGCCCAACGAGACTTCTTACAAAGGTACTGTGAAGCGGCATCGAGGGTAATTGCTGCATCCTAAAAAGCTGCCATATTTTCCATTCCGCTCTACTAGTTGGCCTTTGCATTTAGGACATATTCTGTTTTGAATAAGTGTCTCATTTTTCAAAACATAGTTTTGAGTTTCTATCATATGTATTTGGTGCCGTTTGTCATCAGTGATATTGGCACATTGTAATTTTTGGGCAAATTGATTTACCTCATTTTCTGTAAATAATTGATTTGTTGTCCTTAAAATATAATTCTTTAGTTGATATGTATATAGGACTGGCGTATGCACAGAGCATTTTAAATCTGCTTTACTCGTAAAAACCACTATAGGAATGATTTTTTCTTGAGGGACGCCAAGAATCTTTTTCAATGCCAGCACATGAGATAGGTTCTGTTTGATGGGGTTTCGGAATTTATATTTGTTGCCATAATAGTTCTTTATCCAGTATTCAGAAGTTTCAGCTCCTATAATCCATCCTTTGAAATTCTTTGTTTCAATCACAAAAATGCCAAAAGGAGATAGGACAATGTGGTCAATTTGTACAGAATGTCCGTCAACAGAAAAATAATAATCATTAAAAGTGAGATAACAGTCCGGAAGCGTTTCCAATATTAGGGAAACAGCTTTTTCCCCTCGTTTGCCTTTCCCTTCTGCACTATTCCATCGTCGGACAAAAAAAAGTAAAAGAACAACAATACTTGCAATTAGAAAAAGATATATTCCGGGCATAGTTATTCACCTATTATTTCATCCATGATCTCAACGACAGGAACTGTTTTAATTATCTCACTTTTTGTCTTGTATCTTATTAGTGCGGCAAAAGTACATTATTTTACGGAATTATCTACTTTAGGCTTGTTGATTTTTATGTAAAAAGGCTCGGACTTGTCGTTGAAATTGACGGAGGTTCGCACAACGAAAAAACGGGATACGATTCCCAGAGAGATCAATATTTTGAAAACCTCGGACTGAAAGTATTCCACACCACGGACTTCGATGTCCTTCATCATGTTTCTTTGGTGTTGAATGATTTATCCAACTTTATTATTGAAAAATACGAACACGAAGATTGAATATTATTCCATAAGGACTTTTTCTATATTTCATATTACTACCCCGGCCTACGGCCACCCGTTGCAGGCTTTGCCTGCCTTTTCCTCATCACTCGGCAGAGAGAAAGCGCACTTTCCTCTGCTCTCGTTCTTTCGTCAATTCTAAAATAGAAGGGGAATTTTTCCCAAGATTTCCACCCCAAATTCCGTTCTTATAATAAAAACCCAAACATGAAACTTCGTCTCTTCATCCTTTGCCTCCTTTGGGCTGTGGCTGGTTCTGTGTCCGGACAGCACCTTACCATGAAAAACTATCAGACAAAAATCACTCACCGTTTAAGTTTGATTCATATTGCCAACCACCCATACTGCGACAAAGATCCCATCACAAACCTTGATTGGCGTGAGTACCTGTTTTGGTTGGAACAGACCTACGGAAAAAGTTCTGAACAATACCGTGCTGCCCTGCCAGACGAGGAGGTGCTTCAGCAGCAGATGCCCGACAGTCTCGTCTGGTACTATCTTCACCACCCGATGCACAACAACTCTATCGTCTTGGGCGTGTCGCCAGAGCAAGCCCGTGCCTACTGCCAATGGCGCACCGACCGCGTGGCGGAATATATTCTGGTGTGCATGAAAATCCGTGAATGGGACCCCGACGCCCCCTTTTTCCTTGCAGACTACGACAATCCGAAAAATCTGCAATTCCTCCACTTTTTCTTTCCGCAGGAGGGCATGGAAACCCGATACGGCTTTTTCTGCTTTGCGGAATGGAGGTAGGAGTTGCCCGATGGGCGGGGTAGTTGTATAGAAAATAAAGGGTGGGCAACTCGCGTTTCTTAACGCTCGAAACGACACAATTTCTTAACGGCAAAAATCGCAAGGCGGCGTGCGACTTCGGAAACGCTCCGTATTTCCGTGAATATTGATTTAGTTGCACTCACCTCGGAGAGGTGATATTTTATTAACCCCAGATAAGGCCGTCAGGCCGCAATCTGGGGTAGGCGACGGCTTGTGCGCCCACCCGCGGCACGGGCGGCAGGTACGGAAAAACTCCGCAGGTGATGCCGCGGAAAAGAGAACTTTTTTCTAATACACCTTAAACATTAAAAATACCTTTTTGGGAAAAGGATGATTAATAATAATTTCTATCTTTGCCGAAAATTCCTTTCATGAAAAACCTCCTGTCTATCTTATTGTTCCTGTTCGTTTTTTTTGCCTTGACCGCGCAGGAAATGAGACCGAAACGATACCAACAATTCGCATACGAACAAATGAGTGGCGAGTATTGTATGGATATTACAGGTGACCCGTACCATGGCGTCTGGCACCACATTTTAACGCTTAATAGAGACAGGACTTTTACCATTTATGATTCTGGATTGGGAATGCTGGGAGAAAGCAGGAGAACAGGAGAATACACGATTGTCGGCAACCAGTTGCGATTGGATTTCAAGAATGAAAATCAGTATGTCAAGCCAAACCATGACAGAGATTTTACCGTGTTGCATTTTTATGACAAGTGGAGTAAAGACAGTTTGCCCGTACTCATTCGTGTCTTCCCCGAACAAGGAGAAAACCATATTGGGGAAGTTGTGTTGTCTGGAATTGATACAATAAAAGGAAAATTTGACAGCATTCTCTGTATGTCTTTCGAAGACAGTTTTGTCATTCCCTCAAAATATGCGGGATATGACATCACTATTTTCCTGTTTAATTATTACAAGCCTGAAAATGCCATTGAGTGCACAAAGCCTATTTGGAAGATTCGTTCAAAAAGTGCAGTCATTAATCCATATAATCCCTCCAGATACAGGGTTTTCAGGAGAAAAACAGGAGCTGATTAAAATTTTTCCCGTTACAATTATAGTCTTTTTCTGTTAGAATATAAAATAGTATTAAAAATAATACTATTTTTGCACCGCCAAGTTGAGTCGACAATAGGGATGAAAAACAAAAAAGTTAGAGATGTAATAAAAATGCTGAAAGAGGACGGCTGGTATCTCGCTTATACAAAAGGGGACCATCGGCAATTCAAGCATCCCACAAAAAAAGGAAAAGTGACGGTCAACAAAAAGCTGTCAGACGATTTGGACGGAGATCTCTTGGACAACATTTTAAAACAAGCAGGGTTGAAATAAAAATTTTGTCATAATAAAAATAAATATGGAACAAATAAAAGTAATCGTGGACTGGTGCGGGAAAAACTATGCATCCTATATCCGTGACCCCCGCATATACGGAGTTGTGCTTTCCACAGGCAAAACTTTTGAGAAACTCAAACAGGAAACCGAAGAAGGGCTGAAATTTCATTTGGAAGGTTGCATCGCCGACGGCGACCCCATCCCCGAAGCCATCCGTAATGGTGACTATGAACTTGTATATGAGAAACGGATCAGTGCAATTCTTCATGAAGCTCAGGAATACACCACGCTGGCGGCAATCAGCCGGGTGACGGGAATACGGCACGCACAGCTTTCGCACTATGCCAATGCAGTTTCACAGCCGCGTCCCGAACAACGTGAACGCATTATGGAAGGGCTTCATCAAATAGGGAACTACTGTCTGGCATTGTTATAGTACAAAACGTGTAAACCAAACACAACTATGAAAAAGTACCTCATCCTCACTCTTTGCCTATTGAGTTACACTTTGTCCGCACAGATAGAGAACCCGCAGATCGCAGAAAGTTGGGAGTCCGGAGATTTCTCCGCCCTTCACTGGGAACGCCCCGGCTCGCGGTATCAATGGGAAATCACCAGCGAAGGGGCACACAGCGGCCGCTATTGCGTGCGGAGCGGAAACTACTACACCAAAAACACCGAATCCGTCCTGCAGCTGCCGGTTTATCTTACCGAAGACGGAGACCTCTCCTATTTCCGTAAGATTTTCTCCTCCCCGACCAGCGGCTTCTTCCGCTTTTACTTGGATGGCCAGCTACAAGACTCCCTTTCGGGATACGGAGAATGGAACGAATTCCAGTGCCCAATTTCTTCGGGTTTCCATACTCTAAGATTTTGTTATACAAGAAATTCTGGCGCAAGCAAAGGCTCCGACTGTGTGTGGATTGACGACATCCATCTTCCGCGTGGCATTATGCTGGAAACCTCGGATGAGCCCTGCGCCGCACCCGCCGCACCGAGAGCCGAGGTGAACGGCAATGAGGTCCGTCTGTCGTGGGACGGCGCCTACCAATCCGCCGAGACACTTTACTTTGATGATATAGAAGGACACGAATACGGAGCCATCAACTCGCCCGGAGCCAGCGGGTGGCACTATATCGACGGGGACGGTGCTCCGACGAACGCATTCAGCTCGCTGAACTTCCTGAACGAAGGTGCCGAAATGGCCTTCATCGTGCTGGACGACGAACTCATTAGCGGCTCCCCCAATCCCATGACAGCCCATTCAGGTCATCGGTTCTTGGGCAGTCCCTTTCACTCCAACAGGAACAACGACGACTGGATTGTGAGTCCGGAACTGAACTTTTCAGAACCCTTCACCTTCTCGTTTTTTGCCCGCAGTTTCTCCACGCAATATCCTGACGAACAGTTTGTTGCCGCCTATTCCATCACCGACGACCAGGCCGGCAGCTTCATCCCGTTGCACAGCAACGCCATCACCACCGTTGCCGAATGGAGGGAATATACCTTCCTGGTGCCGGCGCAAGCCCGGTATGTCGCTGTGCATTGCATCTCGCACGACCAGTACATCTTCTGTTTGGATGACCTCACCATCCGCGGCGCAACAACCAGCGGACACACCTGCAATATCTATCGCGACGGCATTCTGATTGCCTCACAAGTTGCTGATTCCTTGTATATTGACCACAATGCCGCACAAGGCGAGCACTGCTATGCCATCACCTATAATTGCAGCGGAAACCGGGAATCGGACTTTTCTCCGGAAACTTGCATCACGATGGAGAGGGGAAATGTTTTCATTTCTGATGATGAAAATGTTGTGAATGAAAGAGAAAGCATGCCAGATCTCTCGTGCATGAGCAGGGAGGTGAGCACCGCCCACATGGCCCGTACTCTGGAGGAGATGTTCGAGTGGAACAAGTATCCGACATACGGCGTTTACACGGAATTGCTGCAATATTTCAAGGACAACTTCCCGAATTTATGCCAGATTGACACGATACTGGCGGTCACGCCGCACCCCGACCTGCCCCACTCCCTCTTCGGCATCCATATCAGCAACACGCTGGGACAGGCTACGACCAAGCCCGCTTTCCTGTACTCCTCCAGCATGCACGGCACCGAAGTGGTGTGCTACTACCTCATGCTGCACCTTGCGGACTATATCCTCAACAACGCCACCACCGACTCGGCGGTGATGAAACTGCTGGACAATGTGGACCTGTACATCTGCCCGCTCGAGAACCCCGACGGTGCCTACCACTTGACCAACGATATAATTTGGCAGGGCGACGGCTATTCCACCTACCACAATTACAATGACGTGCAGCTGAACCGCAACTACCCGCACCTGCCAGGGCTGGGCACCGAGGCCAATATCCAGCCCGAAACCCAGGCCATCATCGACTGGGTGACACCGATCCATTTTGTCATGTCGGTGAACTTCCATTGCGGGGCGGAACTGATCAACTATCCGTGGGATTCGTGGACGACGAGCCAGCGGGCCCACGCCGATGCCGACTGGTTCCGCTACACGGGCCAGAACTACGCCACCTCGTGCCACGCGCACGACACCTCCTACATGTACGGCAACGGTGCGGGGTACGCAGTCATCGACGGCGGCGACTGGAGTGTTGTGTCAGGAAGCCGTCAGGACTATATGACCTATTACCAGCATTGCCGGGAGGTCACGATGGAAATCAGCCGCACGCACGTGGTCACCGACCCCGACGAGCTGCAATCGTACTGGGACAACAGCAAGGATGCCTTGCTGCGTTACGCCGTGGAAGCCAGCTACGGCTTTGGAGGCACCGTGACCGACGCGGTCACGCACGAGCCCGTGGAGGCCAAAATCACGGTGGTCGGCCACGACCGCTTCCACTCCGAGGTTTATTCGCACCTGCCTCTCGGAGCCTATCACCGGCCCATTATGGCGGGAACCTATACCGTTGAGGTTTCAGCACCCTGCTACCAGACCGAAACCTTCACCGTCACCACCCGTCCGGGGGTTGGCATTATGCATAATGTCGAACTCCAGCCGTTAGTCACGGTGCCCGTTGCTTACGACCAGTACATTCGCGAAGGAATGCAAACCACCGTGGTCGCCCTGTCACAGAACGAGGTTTTCTGGTACGCCTCCGACACAGCGACGGAGCCGTTTGCTATTGGAAACTATTTTACCACTCCCGTCCTTTTCGATACGGTAACTTATTATTTTGAAGAACGTTACGAAGAGGACACCCTGTTGTGTGTCAGTCCCCGCGGTTCGGTTACCGTGTTTGTGCTGGACACTACCCAGTCATCATCCGTACCCGACAATACGCTGGATCAAGAGTTTGCAGTTTATCCCAATCCCGTGATGGATTATCTTATGGTAGAAGGAGACGACGCCGGCACTTTCCACATCCTGATTTTTGATGCCAACGGGAAACTTGCACTGCAACAGAAAGTCTCTTCCCCTTCGCGCATCGATGTTTCGCAGCTAAAGCAGGGGCCTTACATCCTTCACGCCATAAATCAGAATGGAAGACAGTACCATGCAAAATTCATCAAGGCGGAGCAGTAACCGGTTAAACTATTAAAAAGAAAACGTACCTTTGCCGCCGATTTACGAACTAAAAAAAATCCAAATATCATGAAAAAATTACTCGTTACCTTGATCGCTGTCATGCTGGTACTCGGCGCAGCGGCACAAAGCAAAACCACCAGCACACAACAGTCCGGAAAGGCCACCACGACCGCCACGGCAAAAACAACCACAACGACCTCGACGCAACAGTCTGGGAAAGCCACTACTACCGCGACCGCAAAGCCCGCAACGGCCACGACAGCGCAGAGCAAAAGCAGCACTTACGCCACCATCACCATCCAAACCAACGCCTCCAAGAACTGCAAGAGCTGCATCAACCGGTTCAAGGAGAACGTGCCGTTCTTCAAAGGCGTGAAAGAGTACACATTTGATCCCGCAACGGTCAAGTTAACGGTCACTTACGACACCAAGAAGACCACCGCCGACCAGATCCGCAAGCAGATCAGCGACCTCGGCTACGATGCCGACAAAGTGAAGGCCAATCCCGCCGCACGCGCCAAACTGCCGGCATGCTGCCGCAAGGAGAGCTGCGGAATGTAGGCTCTGGGCTTTCTTTTCCCGCAAAGCACTAATCTATAAAATGTGGACGCCCGTGCTGTTTTGTGGAAAACAGCAGTGAGCGTTCTACAGCATCACCTTTTCCAAATGGATTCCCCGCGATCCCTTGATTAACACCATCGTGTCGCGGAACGGATGTTCCTGTAGGTAGGCATTCACCTCATCCACATTGGAAAACACTTTCATATCATTGATTCCCAATTCTTTGAAGCAATTTCCCACAAAGAGGGCGTTGATGCCGTTTTCCTTGCAAAGGTTGTAGATGCGGAGATGTTCCTCGTGGCTCACCGCGCCCAATTCCAGCATGTCGCCCAGGATGGCCGCTTTTGCAGGCGCGTCCAGATTGGCGAGGTTGCGGATGGCCGCCGCCATGCTGGTGGGGTTGGCGTTGTAGTAGTCGGCGATGACGGTGTTGGTGCCGGAGGTGACGACTTGCGAGCGGTGGTTGCTGGGCACATAGTCGCGGATGGCGGCGGCCGCATCCTCCAGCGAGATGCCGAAGGTGAGCCCCACGGCGACGGCACAAAGGATGTTCGGCAGGTTGTAGTCGCCGGTGAGGTGGGTGCGGAACGTCACCTCGGGCGCGTTCCCCTCCTCGTCGGGTGCGGCGCAGGTCACCGAAAGGTACGGATCCATGGCGGAGATGCGGCCCGTGCAGCAGCTCTCGTCGCCGTTGCCGTACAGAATCTGGTAGTCGTAGTCGCCGGCGCACGCACACAACGTCTCGTCCGCGCCGTTCACAAACAGCGTGCCGCCCCGCTCCATCACCGCGTCGTACATCGCCTTCTTGGTCTTGACGATGTTCTCCCGCGAGCCGAAGCCTTCGATGTGGGCCGTGCCGATGTTGGTGATGATGCCGTAGGTGGGCAGCACCATGCGGCACAGGTCGGCAATCTCGCCCGGATGGTTCGCGCCCGTCTCCACGATGGCGATTTCCGTATCGGCGGGAATGGAGAGCAGCGTGAGCGGGACCCCGATATGGTTGTTCAGATTCCCTTGGGTGAAGGTGATGCGGTACTTCGTCTGCAATACCGTGGAAACCAGTTCCTTGGTGGTGGTTTTCCCGTTGGTGCCGGTAATGCCGATCACCGGAATCGATAGCTGCTGGCGATGATAGAGTGCCAGCTCCTGAAGGGCGGCCAACGTGTCGTCCACCACAAAAAAGCGGGAGTCGCCGGACAGCGACGTGTCGTTGGTCACCACGCAGGCGGCGCCTGCCTCGGCGGCCTGGCGGGCAAAGGCGTTGCCGTCGAAGTTCTCGCCTTTCAGACAAAAGAAAAGACACCCTTCCGTGATTTTGCGGGTGTCGGTGCAGATCTGCGGATGACGCAGGTAGGTTTGGTATAGTGATTTGATTTCCATACAGTTTCGGATTTGGAAACGGAGCGTGCTCCGTCTTTACATTACAATTGTCCGGCCATCTCCTTGCCGAGGTCGTAGCACAGTTTGAGAGTGTCGGCATCGGCGCCCTGCTTGTTGTCGACGGGGGTGCCGACGAGCGGCCATTTCATCGTTTCGGCGAACTCGGTGAGGCGTTTGCAGGCGGTGCCGGCCCATGTGTGCGAGCCGAAGCAGCCATAGACGTGGTTCTTGATGCCGCGTTCCTCTATCTTGTGCAAAAGACTGTCGATCAACGGGTAGAGTCCGTTCATGTAGGTCGGGGAGCCGATGATGAGGCCTTTGTACTTGAAGATGTCGGCCAAGATGAAGGAGGCATCGGATTTGGAGACGTTGTGCATCACGACGTTGCGGACACCGCCGTCGACAAGCCCTTGGGCGACGGCTTCGGCCAGCTGCTGCGTGTTGCCGTACATGGAGCCGTAAGCGATGACGCATCCCGGCTCGGTTTCGTACTTGCTCCACTGGTCGTACAGACCGACCACCTTCGCAATCTGCGACTGCCAGACAGGACCGTGCGTGGCGCAGATGGTTTTGATCGGAAGGCCGCCGAGTTTCTTCAACGCGGCCTGCACCTGCATTCCGTACTTGCCGACGATGCAGGCATAGTAACGGCGCATGTCGTCCCAGAAAGGGGTGAGGTCGAGTTCGTCGTCGCGGAAGCTGCCGTTGAGTGCGCCGAACGTGCCGAACGCATCGGCGGAGAAAAGGAGCTGGCGGTCAGGGTCATAGGTCACCATCACCTCCGGCCAGTGCACCATCGGAGCCATGTAGAAGTTGAGTTTCGTCTTGCCGAGGCACAGTTCGCCGCCTTCCGCCACTTCCACCAAGGCAGAATCCAACTGGAAATAGCCTTTCAGGAAGTCGAAGGTCTTTTTATTTCCAACAATCTGAATATCAGGATATCTATTCACCAAAAGACCGATAGAGCCGGCGTGGTCGGGTTCCATGTGATCCACAATGAGGTAGTCGATGGGGCGGCCGTTCAGGACCTCGTCAATCTGACGGAAGAAGAGGTCTGCAAAAGCCACATCCACGGTATCGACGAGGGCGACTTTCTCATCCACAATAAGATAGGAGTTGTAGCTCACTCCATTCGGGAGGGGAAGATAATTTTCAAAAAGCTGTTTCTGGCGGTCATTCACACCGACATAGTAGATATTGTCGGCAACGGGTTTGTTCAGGT
Source organism: Bacteroidales bacterium (assembly GCA_016285085.1). Lineage (GTDB taxonomy): Bacteria > Bacteroidota > Bacteroidia > Bacteroidales > WCHB1-69 > UBA1756. The sequence goes on along the minus strand of JAEEQA010000040.1, from coordinate 12,710 downwards.
ATGACATAATATTTACTTGATTTTTGATTTCCAAAACGAGGTGCAAAAATACGACTTTTCGTTGGAACGTTCACCGAAAAAAAGTTTTTGCAAAAAGAAATGAAACTTTTAAAATGAGAGAGGAATTCCAGCGCAGCATTAAAAACAATAAATCCGCAGAATTATAGTTATACAATTTCACAATTGTCCTTTCACGAAAAAAATACATTCACCCAAAACAGATATAAAAAACGATTTCATAATGGAACAATTCAACGCAAAACAAGTGAAAGACCAGGTGGTACAGTGGATCCGCGACTGGTTTGAAGAAAATGGAAAAGGCTGCAATGCCGTGCTCGGTGTATCGGGCGGCAAGGACAGCAGTGTCGTGGCGGCCCTTTGTGCGGAAGCGCTGGGCAAGGAGCATGTCATCGGCGTGACCATGCCCAACGGCGTGCAAAAGGACATTTCCGACAGCATGCAGCTCATTCGCCATCTTGGCATCCGCCACTGCAACGTGAACATCGGCGACACCTACCAAACGCTGATGGCTGCCGTGACGGAGCAGCTTGGCACCTTGGAGGCCCCCGTCAGCAACCAGACCGTCGTCAACATGCCTCCCCGCCTCCGCATGACCACCCTCTACGCCGTGTCGCAGTCGATGAACGGACGCGTGGCCAACACATGCAACCTGTCCGAGGACTGGGTGGGATACAGCACCCGCTACGGCGATGCGGCCGGCGACTTCGCCCCGCTGGGCGGCCTCACCGTTCAGGAGGTGGTGGCCATCGGGCTGGAGCTGGGACTGCCCCGGAACCTGGTGCTCAAAACGCCCTCCGACGGGCTCTGCGGCAAGAGCGACGAGGACAACCTCGGCTTCACCTACGCCACCCTTGACCATTACATCCGCACCGGCGTGTGCGACGACCCCAAAGCGAAAGCCCTCATCGACGACAAACACGCGAAAAACCTCTTCAAACTGAAGCCGATACCGCATTTTGAATACAAGGCAGATTAACAAAATTTATTAATTCCGATTCATCTTTGCCCTTCGTTTTCCAAACGAAAATCGTATCTTTGCGCCCCGTTTTTTGAAACCATACAATTTAAGACACAATGCAAAAGATAAGGACATTCGCACTTATTTTGCTCGGGATTTTCCTTTGCAATTTCACCACTGCACAAACCAACCCTTCCTATAAGAAGAACAAGGAAAAGATGGACTATTTCCTCAACGTCCTTGACCGCTTCTATGTTGACACGCTCGATTTCAACAAGTTAGTGGAAAAAGGCGTAAAGGAGATGATTGAGGACCTGGACCCCCATTCCTCCTATACCACCGCCAAAGACGTAGCTGCTTCCCGCGAACCCCTCAAGGGCTCGTTCGACGGCATCGGTGTCACCTTCCAGATCATCAAGGACACCATCAACGTCATCGAGGTCATCATCGACGGCCCGTCGGAAAAGGTGGGCATCCTTCCTGGCGACAAGATCGTGAAGGTGGATACGATGCTGGCCTGCGGCAAGCACATCTCCAACAACTGGGTGCGCGACCACCTGCGCGGCAAGAAGGGCAGCAAGGTGACCCTCTGGGTCAAGCGCGGCCGCAGCAACGAGCTGCTCCAGTTTGTCGTCACCCGCGACAAGATCCCGATGTACAGCATCAACGTCTCCTTCATGGTGGACAAGAAAACCGGCTACATCAAGCTGGACCGTTTCGCGCAGACCTCCCCGCAGGAGTTTGAGAAGGCCTTCCGCAAGCTGAAAGACGCCGGGATGGAGAACCTCATCTTCGACCTCCGCGGCAACGGCGGCGGCTACCTCAACGTGGCCTTCTACATGGCCAGCCAGTTCGTCCACGCCGACTCGCTGATCGTCTATACCAAGAACTTCCGCGGCACCGGCGAGACCTACTACGCCACCAAGCACGGGCTGTTCCGCGAGGGCAAGCTGATCGTGCTGGTGGACGAAGGCTCCGCATCGGCCAGCGAGATCACCTCGGGTGCGGTGCAGGACTGGGACCGCGGAATCATCATGGGCCGCCGTACCTTCGGCAAGGGACTGGTGCAGAAGCCCGTGGACCTGCCCGACGGCGCGGAAGTGCGCGTCACCATCTCCCACTACTACACCCCCACCGGAAGGTGCATCCAGAAACCCTACGATGACAAGGACGCCTACTCCAAGGACCTCGCCAACCGGTACAAACACGGCGAATACCTCACGCCCGACAGCATCGACTTCCCCGACTCGCTCCGCTACACCACCCCCGCCGGCAAGACCGTCTATGGCGGCGGCGGCATCATGCCCGACATCTTCATCCCCATCGACACCACCAACTACTCCACCTTCTACAACGACCTCGTGCGCCGCGGCATCATCAGCAGCTTCACCATGAACTATCTCGGCTCCAACCGCGAAGCCCTCAAACAGAAATACCCGACCTTTGACGACTTCCGCAAGAATTTCAAAATCAGCGACAAACTATACAATGAATTGGTGGATTACGCCAAAAAAGAGGGGGTCGTCGATTCCGCAAAGCTCAACTTCTCCTACAAAGTGGAACGCTTTGCCAAGGAAAAACGAAAAGAACTTGACTCCCTCTACACCTCATTGGACGATCTCAAGAAACTCGACAAGTTCGAGAAGATGATGCGCGATTACGTCAATGCCGAATACAAGAAAGACGTGGAAGACCGCAACGCCGAAAAAGCGCCCAAGCTCATCAAGAACTACATGCTGTTCGAGTTGGCCCGCAACCTCTACACCTACAGCGACGCCTACCGCATCATCCTTGAAGAGGACAACACCTACAAACAGGCGTGCAAGGCTATCAACGACAACAAACTGTTCCGCCGTTTCAAGATTGCACACTAAATGATTTCCCAAAAGACCATCGATGAAATTAAACTGGCCGCCAAGATCGAGGAGGTGGTCGGTGATTTCATCCCGCTGAAGCGGGCGGGCAAGGACTGGGTCGGGCTGTGCCCTTTCCACGACGACAAGGACCCGTCGCTGCACGTCAGTCCCCGCCTCGGCATCTACAAGTGCTTCGTGTGCGACAGCGCCGGCGACTCCGTGAAGTTCCTGATGGAACACGAGAAGATCTCCTATCCCGACGCCCTCCGCTACCTCGCCGAAAAATACCACATCGAGATTGAGGAAGACAAAAAGGAGCTGACCCCCGAAGAGGAGGCTGCCCAGACCGAACGCGAGGCGCTTCTTGCGGTGAACAGCTTCGCCGAGAAATTCTTCATCGAGCAGATGAACGAAACGGAAAATGGACGCGCTATCGGTCTTTCCTACTTCAAGGAGCGCGGTTTCCAGGAAAACACCATCAAGAAATTCCGCCTGGGCTACTGCCCCGAAGGATGGGACACCTTCACCAAAGCCGCCCTCTCCAACGGCTACAAGCTTGAGTACCTGCTCACCACAGGGCTCACCAAGCAGTCGGAGAACGGCAAAACCTACGACTTCTACCGCGGGCGCGTCATCTTCCCCATCCACAACGCATCGGGCAAGACGGTGGGGTTCGGCGGCCGCATCCTCGCAAAGGGGAAAAGCGACAAGGTGGCCAAGTACTTCAATTCGCCCGAGAACCCCATCTACCACAAAAGCGACATCCTGTACGGATTCTTCTTCGCCCGCAAGTCGATACGGACGAAGGACAACGTCTATCTGGTGGAAGGCTACACCGACGTAATTTCAATGGTGGAGTCGGGTGTGGAGAACGTGGTGGCCTCTTCCGGCACCGCGCTGACGGACGGGCAGATACGGCTGATTTCGAGCCAGACCAAGAACATCACCGTGCTGTACGACGGCGACAACGCCGGCATCAAGGCTTCGCTGCGCGGTATCAACCTGCTGCTGGAGGCGGGCCTCAACGTGAAGACAGTGCTGCTGCCCGATGGCGAAGACCCCGATTCGTTCGCCAAGTCGCACCGCGATTCCGAACTTGTGGAATATCTGGAACAAAACGCCACCGACTTCATTCGTTTCAAAACGCACATCCTGCTTCAGGGCGCCAACGACCCCATCAAGAAAGCGTCGGTCATCGATGAGATCATCGCCACCATCGCCCTGGTGAAGGACGAAGTGACGCAGACTTTCTATGTGCGAGAGTGCGCCGAAATCTTCCAGGTGGATGAGGAACTCTTGATGACCAAACTGCGCAAGGTGGTTTGGAAGAAACTCAACACAGCCAAAAGCGGACAACCAAGCACCCCGACGACTTCGGAACCCGCGCAGAAACAGGAACTTCCCTCCCCCAACAAGCAATCCCCTGTCCAGCGTACCAAGCCGGAACCCAACACCATCGAAAGCATTGAATTCATCGTCGTGAAGCTCATCCTCCAATACGGGCTTTACGAAATCACGGTGGAACATACGGCAGCGGACGGCGGCAGCACCTACCAGCCGATGCGCATCGACCAGTATATCTTCAACGAGTTCGCCAGCGAGGAAATCCACTTCCAGAATCCTCTTTATCAGACATTTTACGAAGAATACGCCCGCATCGCTGAACAATCCAAAAGTCAGGAGGAGCTGATCCAGAACTTCGTAAACCACCCCGACAAATCCATCCAGAACCTTGCCATCCCCATTCTCATGGACGAGAATCCGGAATACAGCAAGATTTGGAAATCACGCTATGATGTCTTCACTTTCTCTACCGACAACAACATCGAGAAACTGAACGCGGAGGTGGAAAACGTCATCAATTTCTTCAAAATCAGATTAATTGAGGAACGGAAAAAGCTGCTTATCAAACTATTGTCCGATGACCAGTCGGTGGAAATCCAACAGAGCATCGCCAAACGGCTCTCCGAGCTGGACCAGATGAGGAAATATTATGCCGACCTGACACGGACGGTCATCACCAAATAAACACGACGTATGCGCTACTTTATGGAACTGGGGTACAACGGAGCGCCGTTTTTCGGCTGGCAGGTGCAGCCGGGCAAGGAGACGGTGCAAGGTTGCATCGAGAACGCGCTGTCGCTGCTGCTTCGTGAGGAAGTTTCCGTTACGGGCTGTGGCCGCACCGACACAGGGGTGAATGCCCGCCAGTTCTTCGCCCACTTTGAGACCGAACAAGCCATTGATACAAACAGACTTGCCGACAAACTCAACAGTTTCCTGCCCAAAGAGATTGCCATTTACCGCATCTTTCCCGTGGAAGAAGGGCTGCACGCCCGCTTCAGCGCCGTTTCACGGACGTACAAATACTATGTGGCCATCGCGAAAAATCCGTTCGGCTTCCACTTTTCCTACCGCATTTTCCAGAAGTTGGATGTCGCCAAGATGAACGAGGCGGCGGCAATCCTGCTGGAGACCTCCGATTTCACCAGCTTTTCCAAGCTGCACACGCAGGTCAACAACAACCTGTGCCGTGTGACCGAAGCCCGCTGGGAGATGGTGGACGGGGTGTTGGTGTTCACCGTCACTGCCGACCGGTTCCTGCGCAACATGGTGCGGGCGGTGGTCGGCACGCTTTTGCAAGTGGGCAAGGGGAAAATCACCGTGGAGGAGTTCAAGGCCATCATCGACCGCAAGGACCGGTGTGCCGCGGGCGATTCCGTCCCGGCGCACGCACTATTCCTGGAAAAAATAGGCTATCCCGAAGACAAAATATAGAAACGCAATGGACATTCTCGCCACTTTACTCATCGCTGTCGGCCTTTCTATGGATGCCTTTGCCGTATCCGTGTGCAAGGGATTGGCGATGCCTTCCTTCAACCGGCGCGAAGCCCACCTGATGGGCCTTTTCTTCGGGGGCTTTCAGGCGCTTATGCCACTCATCGGTTGGGGCGTGTGCGTCCGTTTTGCCAAGTATGTGATGGAATTCGACCACTGGATCGCCTTCGGGCTTCTTCTTTTCATCGGCGGGAAAATGATTGTGGAAGCATTTACAAAAAAAGACGAAGACATATCCAGCAAAGCACTATCATTCAAAGAATTGCTCATCCTTGCCGTGGCCACAAGCATCGACGCACTGGCCGTTGGAATCGCCTTCGCCTTTGAATACGAAACCTTCACACCCGTCCTCTCTTCGGTAATCCTCATCGGTGTCACCACCTACCTTTTCTCGTACGGCGGCGCGTACATCGGAAAACGGTTCGGCAACATCTTCAAGAACAAGGCGGAAATCGTCGGCGGCCTCATCCTCATCGGCATCGGGGTCAAGATTCTGCTGGAACACCTTTTGGGGTAAGTGGAAATTGAGAATTGAGAATTGGAAATTGAAAACTGAGAATTGAAAAGTTATGAGAATATGCGGGGATCCGAAGATGTGCATAATTGAATAACCGAATAACCAAATAACCGAATATGAACCAAGTAATCGACACCCTTCTCGCGCACCGCAGCATCCGCGAGTACAAAGACCAACCGATTGAGGAGAATGTCCTCCAACAGATATTGAAAGCCGCGTGCAACGGCTCCACGATGGGCGGCATGCAGCTGTTCAGCATCATCGTGACCAAGGACAAGGCGATGATGGAAAAGATGGCGCCGTTCCACTTCAACCAGCCCATCGCCACCAATGCGCCGGTCATCCTGACCTTCTGCGCCGACTTCCACCGTTTCGACCGCTACTGCGAGTGCCGCGGTACCGCCACCGACGCCTACCACAACCTCCAAGCCTACCAGTGGGCGGTGACCGACGCCCTCATTGCCGCACAAAACGCCTGCGTGGCAGCGGAATCCTTCGGATTGGGTTTCTGCTGGCTGGGGACCATCACCTACAACGTTCCGCAATTCATTGAGGCACTGAATCTCCCGGAGCATGTCATCCCCGTCGCCTGCATCCCGATGGGCTATCCGGCACACTCCGACACGCCCCTCACCACCAAGCTCCCTTACGAGACGCTGGTTCACGAGGAGACCTACCGGACCTATTCCGACGAGGAAATCAACCGCGCGTACGCAGCGATGGAGGCCGTTCCCAACAACATCAACATGGTGAAGGACAACGGTTTTGAAAACCTCGCACAAGATTACGTCCTCCGCCGCTACAAGAAAGAGGACAACGAGTACTTCTCGAAAGTGCTCCGCGACTGCCTTGACCAACAAGGGTTCTAACCACGCTTTTCATAAAAAGAAAAACCATGAAACGAACAAAAATTTTCACCCTCCTGCTGCTTTTTCTGGCCGTTTGCATCCAGTTTGCAACTGCGCAAGAACGAGAATACTACAAGCGTGCGGAACTGCCCGATGCGGTCCTGTACCTCCCCGCCCCGCCCGACACGGCGGACATGCTGTTCGCCGCCGACTTCAACCGGTGGATCTGGGGCAAGTCGCTGCGCCCCACGCCGCGAGGCACGCAGGCGAGCTGGGAGTCGCTGTACGGGACGGAGCGGATGGCGACGGTTTTCGGCGAGGCGATGGGCATTACCATCACCAAAGAGGGCACGCCGGCCATCTGGAACCTGATGCGCCGCGCCGGACGCACCGGCAACAACGCGGTTAAGTCGGCAAAGGAGCACTATATGCGCGTGCGCCCGTTCGCCCGCCTGAACGAGCATGTGGCGAGCGAGTTCGACGATGAGGCGGGGCTCCGTAAAAACGGGTCCTATCCTTCGGGGCACACGGCGCTGGGCTGGGCGACGGCCCTCGCTTTGGCCGAGATGCTGCCGGAACTGCAGGACACCATCCTGCGCCGCGGCTTCGAGTACGGGGAAAGCCGCGTGATTGTGGGAGCGCACTGGCAGAGCGACGTGGACGCAGGCCGTCTGGCCTCGTCGGTGGCGGTGGCACGCATGCACCGGCACCCCGACTACGCCCGTGAGCTGGCGGCAGCCCGTGCCGAATACCTCAAACTCAACCCCACGGTTGCGAACAAAGCCGCAAGCTACCCTGACGCCACCCACATTCTGGACCAGCCCGTGACCATTGAAAGTCCGCTCTACTACGGGGACGTAGCGGCATACTGGCAGGCCAAGGCCGAGCGCGGCACCGAGCGCGGGCAACAGGCCGTCAAGGATGCCGACGACTCCGTGGAAGCGCTGCTGCAAGGTTTTTCCGAAGCCTCCGGTGTAAAACTGTCGGCTTCGGCTACCCCGCAGACCGCCACACTGGTTGCGTGGACAAGAAATACCCTGCTGACGGAGGCGGGGAAACTGAAAAAAAGCGCCTTCCGCGAACGGCCGTATGTGCGGTTCGGCGAGCCGTCGCTGATTCCCGAAGAGGAGGCCGACAACGGGAACTCGTCCTCCTACCCTTCCGCTTCCGCCACCCTCGGCTGGGGCCTTGCCCTGGTGCTGGTGGAGATAGCCCCCGACCACTCGGAGCAGATACTGAAATACGGCTATGAGTATGGCTACAGCCGTGTCATCGCGGGCTACCACTTCGCCTCCGACGTGCAGGCGGGGCGCGTGCTGGCCGCCTGCGTGCTCTGCCGCATGCACAACGACCCTGTCTTCCGTGAACTGCTCGACAAGGCAAAGCAGGAGTGGGAAAGTAAAAACAAGTAAAAAATAAGGCAACGGGATTTTTACGTACCTTTGCCGCTTCAAAAATTAAATCATCATTTAATAATAATTGTATGAAACAGAGATTATTTTCCGGCCTGCTCATTGCGGTTTTCTGCTTCCTTGCCGCCAGTGCCAGCGCCCAGAATTACAAGAAGGAGACCTATGAGAACGACCCGATGAACGTGGTCCACTACACGCTCGACAACGGTCTGCAGGTTTTCCTTTCCGTCAACAAGGACGTGCCCCGCATCCAGACCTACATCGCCGTGCGTGTGGGCAGCAAGAACGACCCCTCCGAAAGCACCGGCCTTTCGCACTATCTGGAACACCTCATGTTCAAGGGAACCAGCCACTTCGGCACCCTCGACTGGGCAAAGGAGAGCGAACAGCTGAAGAAAATCGAGGCACTTTACGAGGTCTATAACCACACCACCGACCCCGCCAAGCGCAAAGCCATCTACCACGAAATCGACTCCGTTTCGTACGAGGCTTCCAAGTACGCCATCCCCAACGAGTACGACAAGTTGATGTCCGCCATCGGCGCACAAGGCACCAACGCCTTCACATCCAACGACATGACCGTCTATCAGGAGGACATCCCCAGCAACGAGCTCGAACGCTGGCTGATGATCGAGAGCGAGCGTTTCACCAATGCGGTTTTCCGCCTCTTCCACACCGAGCTGGAAGCCGTTTACGAAGAAAAGAACATGAGTTTGGCCAACGACGGCCGCACCGTTTACGAGAAGATGAACGAAGCCCTCTTCCCGCACCACCCGTACGGTTTGCAGACCACCCTCGGCACTGTCGAGCACTTGAAGAACCCGTCGCTCACCAACATCATCAAGCATTTCCAGACCTACTACGTTCCCAACAACTACTGCATCGCCATGGCGGGCGACTTCGATCCCGATCAGGCCATCCGTTTGATTGACAAATATTTCGGAAAAATCCAGCCCAAGTACATCCCCGATTTCACCTATGTGAAGGAGAAACCCATCCGTGAGGTGAAAGAGGTGGAGGTTGTCGGTTTGGAGGCGGAAAACCTCCGCATCGCCTACCGCATCGACGCCGGCACCGGCTCCCGCGACGTGCTCCTCGCCGAAATGACCGACGCCGTGCTGATGAACGGCTCCTGTGGCATCATCGACGAGAACATCAACCAGAAACAACTGGCCCAGTACGCCGCCTCCGGCGTGGGCGACCTGAACGACTACGCCTACTTCCAGTTGGTGGGTATGCCCAAGCAGGGACAAACCCTCGAACAGCTGAAAGACCTTCTTTTACAGCAGATTGAGATTCTGAAATCGGGCAACTGGGACGAAGAGCTGCTCACCGCCGCCATCAACAACCGCAAGCTCCGCGATATGACCTCCCTCGAGAGCAACAGCAACCGCGCCATGAAGATGGCAATGGCCTACCTCGCCCACCAGAGTTGGCAGGACGTGCTCAACGAGACCGAGAACATGAGCCAGGTGACCAAAGAGGACATCATCGACTTCGCCAACCGCATCTTCAAGAAAAACAACTATGTAGTAGTGTACAAACGCCAGGGCGAGAAACGCGATGTGCAGAAGGTTGACAAGCCTGCCATCACCCCCGTGGTCATCAACCGCGATGTGGAAAGCGACTTCCTGAAGGACATCAAGAAGATGAATGTCACCCCGACCGAGCCCGTCTTCGTTGATTTCAATAAGGATATGAAACGCGGCAAAGCCAACGGCAACGAGATCCTGTACGTGCAAAACACCGACAACACCCGCTTCCAGCTGATCTACCGCTACAACTACGGTTCTTTGTACGACAAAAAAGCCGGCATCACCAACTCCTTCCTTGACCAGCTGGAGAGTGAGAACCGCACCCTCAGCCAGATCAACCGCGAGATGTTCGACCTCGCCTGCACCTACAGCATCAGCTTCGGCGACAAGTACGCCCGCGTTTCCATCAGCGGTCTCAGCGAGAACATGGACAAGGCCATCGCCATCGTGGAGGACATTCTGAACAACCCCAAGATTTCGGAAGAGTCGGTGCAGAACTCCATCAGCGACGTGCTGAAATCGCGTGCGGACGCCAAATCGCGCCAGAACACCATCTTCCAGAAGATGCTCGCCTACGTCTCCTACGGAAAGGACAACGTGCGCAAATACTTCGTCAACAACGAAGAGGTGCAGAAGATCAAACCCGCCGACATCATCAACCAGATCAAGACCATGACCTCGCAGCCCCAGCGCATCCTCTACTACGGTGACTTGAGCCTCAGCGACTTGCAGAAGGTCATCACCGACAAGCACGCCGTGCATCCGGCCAAGAAACCCATGAAGCAGAATCCCGAATACGACCGTCTGCCCACCAAGGAGGGCAAGGTCTATTTCGCCCACTACGATGCCAAGCAGTCACTGTGCCGCCAGCTGAGCACCTCCGTCACGGCCAACTGGTCGCTCAGTCCGAAAATTGACATGTACAACGAATACTTCGGCGGAAGCATGAACTCCATCGTCTTCCAGGAAATCCGTGAGAAGCGCTCCCTCGCCTACTCTGCCGCTGCCTACTACGTGGAGCCGCAAGAGCAAGGCCGTTACAACTACAACATGACGCACATCAGCACCCAGAACGACAAGCTGATCGACGCCATGGAGGCCTTCAACGACCTGCTGGAAAACATGCCGGTTTCCGAACTCAACTTCGACCTGGCCAAAACGTCGCTCATCTCCGAGTACCGCACGAACAGAACCCGCAAGATGTCCATTATCAACGCTTTCCTTACTTGCGAAGAAAAGGGTTTGAAAGCCTCAACGGACAAGGAAGACTACAACGCCATCCAAAAGATGACGATCAACGATGTGGTAAACTTCAACAAGACCTACATCAAGGGACAGAAGCGCGTGGTGGTGGTCCTCGGCAACAAGGACGAGGTTGACCTGAAAGCCATGGAGAAATACGGCAAGGTGACCACGCTCACGCTGGAAGAAATTTTCGGATACTAGGAAACGGAAAATTGAAAATTGAAAATTGAAAACTGAAAACCGGGAGGAAACTTCTGGTTTTCAGTTTTTTTGTTGTAGGATAGTGGGTTGTTGAGATAGGTGCGATTTGCAAAAATCGCAAGGCGGCGTGCGACTTCAGCACCGCGCCGTATTTTCGAGAATGTTGATTTTCAGCCCTCGTCCCGGAGGGACGACAGCTTAATAACCCCAGATAAGGCCGCCAGGCCGCAATCTGGGGTGAGCGAGGCCTCGCGCCCGACCGCGGCACGGGCGGCAGGTACGGAAGGACGGGGTGGGTGATGCCGCGGAAAAGAAACAGCCGCGAATTACGCGAATGGCGCGAATTTGTTGACAATGAACCTATGGCGGAGCAGCAGGAGATTCCGCGGACCTGACGGTCCGCGGAATGGTGCGGGATCCTAATGTAAGAAATGGAGGGATGGAGTGGCGGCATCATCTGTGCAAATACTAAAGATGGCAAGATTACAGAAACCACTGGCCAAATCAAGTTTTACTATCCTCAATAATTTGCAGATTCAACACCCGCATATCATAACGTTCATTGCTTAAATATATTGCAACAGTTTTCTTTGGAGCAGACTAATACCGCAGCAGCACCAACTTCATATTTTCTACTACCCCGCGCTTCGCGCACCCGTTGCAGGCTGCGCCTGCTTTTTCCTCATCGCTCGGCAGAGTGAAAGCAAGCTTTCCTCTGCACTCGCTCTTTCGTCAATTCTTCAAAAGAAGGGGAAAATTCCCATTCCTTTTTCTCCCTCTTTTAAAATTCCCCCAACAAAACCCTTCCTCAATTCCAATTTTAATCGTAAATTTGCCGCCTGTTTGAAAATTTACAAATACTTGATAATATGATTAATCCGAAATTGTTAGACCCGAAAAGCATCGTCATCGTCGGTGCGTCGAATGATGTCCACAAACCTGGTGGCAAACTCGTAAAGAACTTGCTGTCAAGTCCTTTCAAAGACAAGATCTACGCCGTGAATCCGAAAGAGTCGGAAGTACAGGGCATCCACTGCTATGCCAAGGTGGAGGATCTGCCCGAGGTGGATTGCGCCATCCTCGCCATCGCCGCCAAGTACTGCCCCGCCACCGTCGATACCCTGGCCAAGGAGAAGAACACCCGCGGCTTCATCATCGTTTCCGCCGGCTTCGGCGAAGAGAGCAAGCAGGGCGCGGAGTACGAGCAGCACATCACCGACACCATCAACAGCGTGGGCGGTTCGCTCATCGGCCCCAACTGCACCGGCTTCCTCAACAC
>JAEEQA010000039.1 GCA_016285085.1 Bacteroidales bacterium | reverse complement strand
CGACGGCTTACCGTAGTGTTCCGACTGACGCGAGTTCAGACGTGTGTTGTTCCACTGTTGCTCGGTGTGGTCGTCGTACCATTGTTCATACCATTCGAGGAAGGAATTTTGTTGTTCACACCGTTATTCGTACCATTGGTAGCGGGAACCTTGTTCGACACACCCGTGTTCGTACCATGGGAGACGGGAACTTTGTTGGTTTCACCCGTATTTGCACCATTCGCAGTAGGAACCTTGTTGGTCACACCCGTATTTGCGCCATTCGCAGTAGGAACCTTGCTGGTCACACCCGTATTTGCGCCATTCGCAGTAGGAACCTTGTTGGTCACACCCGTATTTGCGCCATTCGCAGTAGGAACCTTGCTGGTTACACCTGTGTTCATACCGTTAGTAGCGGGGACCTTGCTGGTTGACGATGAAGCAGCAAGTCCATCGTAACGTGAGGCGAATGAGAAATTTGAGCTGGTACGGGAAGCATATAAATTATTGTTGTTCGGCGTGTTGTCATCATTGCCATATCCAGCAGGACGTTCACCTCTACCAGAGTTGTGTCCCGTATTCGTGGGTCCGATATTCGTCCGATGCCCCGTATAATGTGAATGGTTGGAATCAAAATTGTTGTGGTAGTAGCCTGCGTGGCTCCCAGCGATGAAGCCGTCGTGGAAACCATGGCTGTATGTATTCCAGCCATAACCATGGTGATAATAATGACTGTTGTAGCCGTAGTAACCGAAGTAGCCAGGATGACCGGGGCAGCCCCATCCATGATAACCATGGTGGTGCCAGCTGTGGTAGCAGTACGGATCATGCCAGCCCCAGCCGTAATTGAATCCGCAGTGATAGTAACCATGCGAGTAATAGTACGGACGATAGTAGTAGGTCGGCCAGTACCAGTTGTAACCGAGATACACACTCACGCCCCAGTGGCAGGGATTGTAATCATACCAATACATATTGGTGTAGTACGGATCGTAGTAGCCCCAACCACAATTTACATGAGTATGGAAACGACGGATACGCGATGTATAATAGTAATCATAGTAATCGTCGTCATCATAATAATAGTTATTGGTAATATAGGTATTACCCGTTTCGCTATCGTAATAGCTTTCCGATGTGGAGTAATTGGCCGTGGCGGATCTTTCTTCCGGATACTCCTCCGCGACATATTCTTCGGAATAATAATTGTTTTCAGACGCAACAACCTCCGTGGTGTTCACGGAAGGAGCGGGCGCATATTGGGCATCCGTGGAAGCGCTATAGACATCATCATAATACGACAATGACTCTAATTTGCAAGACGTTACCAAAGCGACAAGCGCAAGAACCGAAAGATAAACTGACTTTTTCATAACTAACTCCTTTCTTGATGATAACGAGGTTATTATTTTTTAGTATTTTTGCGAACTAAAATTTTCAGACGACAAAAATAGTAAAAAGTTAAATACAGAAAGGAAAAAATAATGGCAAAAAATTTCACTACACGCGCAGAGAACTATTCGCAATGGTACAATGATATTGTAAAGAAGGCAGATTTAGCTGAGAATTCGGCAGTTAGGGGATGTATGGTCATCAAGCCGTATGGATATGCAATTTGGGAAAAGATGCACGATGCACTGGATAGAATGTTCAAGGAGACAGGGCACACCAACGCCTATTTTCCGCTTTTTATTCCGAAATCCTTCCTTAGCCGCGAGGCGGAACATGTGGAAGGTTTCGCCAAGGAGTGCGCCGTCATCACCCACTACCGTTTGAAGAACGACCCGAACGGCGGCGGCGTTGTGGTGGATCCCGAGGCAAAATTAGAGGAAGAGTTGATTGTGCGCCCCACCTCCGAGACCATCATCTGGAGCACATACAAGAACTGGATACAGTCGTACCGTGACCTTCCGGTTCTGTGCAACCAATGGGCGAACGTGGTCCGCTGGGAGATGCGCACCCGTCTGTTCCTGCGCACGGCTGAATTCCTGTGGCAGGAAGGTCACACCGCACACGCCACGGAGCAGGAGGCACGCGAGGAAACCGCCAAAATGCTCGGTGTCTATGCCGACTTTGCCGAAAAATACATGGCCATGCCTGTGGTTCGTGGCGTGAAATCCCCGAACGAACGTTTCGCCGGTGCCATCGACACTTACTGCATCGAGGCTTTGATGCAGGACGGCAAGGCGCTTCAGGCAGGAACCTCCCACTTCCTCGGACAAAACTTCGCCAAAGCCTTCGACGTGCAGTTCTTGAACAAAGAGAACAAACTTGAATACGTATGGGCTACTTCGTGGGGCGTTTCCACCCGTCTGATCGGTGCCCTCATCATGACCCATTCCGACGACAATGGTCTGGTGCTGCCTCCGAAGCTTGCTCCGATTCAGGTAGTTATCATTCCCATCTATAAGAATGAAGAACAGCTGAAACAGATTTCGGAAAAGGTGGAAGTGCTGACCAAAAAATTGCAGGCCCGCGGCATTTCCGTAAAATACGACGATGACGATTCACAGCGTTCCGGCTGGAAATTCAATGAATACGAAGTGAAAGGCGTGCCGGTGCGTGTGGCTATCGGTCCCCGCGACTTGGAGAACAACCAAGCCGAGGTTGCCCGCCGCGACACCTTGGAGAAAGCCTCCTACGCCCTTGACACGCTGGACGAGACCATCGAAAAACTTCTGGATGAAATCCAGAGCAATCTCTATAACAGATCGTTGCAATTCAGAGACGCCAACATCCGCAAGGCCGACACTTGGGACGAGTTCGTTTCGTTGTTGGACAACGAGGCAGGCTTCGTCTATGCCCACTGGGACGGCACGACCGAAACCGAGGAGAAGATCAAGGAGTTGGCGAAAGCGACCATCCGTTGCATCCCGTTCGACAATCCGTTGGAGGACGGCAAGTGCATCCTGACAGGAAAACCCTCTAAGCAGCGCGTTCTTTTCGCCAGAGCATACTAGGATGAAGAAACGTATTGTTTTCATCATCAATCCCATATCCGGCACCCGACATTCCGACGACATTGAAAGCATTGTCCGAAAGGAGTTGAGTGCCGATGTGTTTGACATTTCCTTCCGCTATACGGAGCGGCAGGGGCACGGGGGCGAAATAGCCGAAGAGGAGGTTCGGGACGGTGTGGACATTGTGGCGGCGGTCGGCGGCGACGGCACCATCAACGAGGTGGCCTCCAAGTTGGTTGGAACGGGCACCGCGCTGGCGGTCGTTCCGCACGGTTCGGGTAACGGACTGGCCTATCACCTTCACATTCCAATCAGCCTCAAGAAATCCATCAAGATTATCAACAATCTGAATATCATTGATATAGACACCTGTTTGGTGAATGGTCGGAATTTTTTCAGCATTGCCGGAATCGGATTTGATGCCAAAGTTGCCTACGATTTCAGCCGAGATGTTCAAAGAGGATTTCAAAACTATTTGAAATACATCATAAAAAACTTTTTTACCTACAAAACTTCAAAGTACCATATTACAACAACGAATCAAGATATTGACACAGAGGCATTTTTCATCACCTTTGCCAATTCGTCGCAATGGGGGTACAACATCAAAATCGCGCCGCAGGCATCGGTGCAGGACGGGAAGCTGAACCTCTGCATCTGCCATCGGCCGATGTTCGTGAAAATGCTGAACATCGACCTGCCGTTCCTGTTGAGCGACCATTTCGACAAATCCACGTTGGTGAAGTATGTCGAGTGTGAAAAGGCGGTCATCACTTCCCGTGACGGGAAGCCCATCTACCTGCACATTGACGGGGATGCTGCCGGTCTCACCGACACGGTCACACTGGAGGTTCTACCCAAGTCATTGAAGACCATTATTCCTTTATTTGTATAAAACACAACAATTTACATGGCAAAAAGTAAAAGTCTGTTTTTCTGCAAAAACTGCGGTTACCAGTCGTCGCAATGGTTGGGAAAGTGCCCGTCGTGCGGGGAGTGGAGCAGTTTTGTGGAGGAGGTGATTGACCGTGGCGAAGGACAGAAGGGAAAATCGCATCTTGCGAAGACGATCCAGAATTCGCCGAAGCGGTTAGACGAGATTTCGTTGGTGCAGATTCCGCGGATCGGGACGGGTTATTCGGAGTTCGACAACGTGCTGGGCGGCGGCATCGTGGCGGGTTCCATCACGTTGCTTGGGGGCGAGCCGGGCATCGGCAAATCGACTTTGCTTTTGCAAATGGTATTGAAAATCAAGGACAAAAGGATCCTATACATTTCGGGCGAAGAGAGCGAGGCACAGTTGAAGATGCGTGCCGAGCGGCTTTTTCCGGGCCATCATCCCGACAACCTGTTCATCCTCACGGAAACCAGCACACAGGAGATTTTCGAGCACATCAAGAACGTGCAGCCGGAGCTGTTGGTCATCGACTCCATCCAGACGTTGCAGAGCAGCCTGATTGACTCGGCGGCCGGCTCCATTTCGCAAATCAAGGAATGTGCCGCGGAGTTCCAGCACTATGCCAAAACCTCGGCAGTACCGGTGTTCTTGATTGGCCACATCACGAAGGACGGCAGCCTCGCCGGGCCGAAGATTCTGGAGCACATCGTGGACACGGTGCTGCAGTTCGAAGGCGACCAGCACTATGGCTACCGCATCATCCGGTGCATCAAGAACCGTTTCGGCTCGACTTCGGAGCTGGGCATTTTCGAGATGCAGGCGAATGGTCTTCGGGAGGTGCTGAACCCGTCGGAAATCCTGCTTTCGGGACGTGACGAGGAGTTCAGCGGCAGTGCCATTTCCGCCATTCTGGAAGGGAACCGCACGATGATGATCGAAATCCAGGCACTGGTGAGCAGCGCCGTCTATGGCACGCCGCAGCGGTCGGCCACGGGCTACGACATCCGCCGGCTGAACATGCTGTTGGCGGTTCTCGAAAAGCGGTGCCGCTTCAAACTTGGAGCCAAGGACGTTTTTGTGAACATCGCAGGGGGCATCAATGTGGACGACCCCGCCATCAACCTCGCCATTGTGGCGGCCATCCTTTCGTCGGCTGCCGACATCGCCATCGACCCGAAGACCTGCTTCGCCGGGGAGATGGGACTGAACGGCGAAATCCGTCCCGTCACCCACATCGACCAGCGCATCGCCGAAGCCGACAAGCTCGGTTTCACGCGGATGTTTCTTTCCAAATACAATCTCAAAGGATTGAACACCAAAGATTTAAAAATCAAACTCATTCCTATATCCAAAGTAGAGGAAATCTACAAACATCTTTTTGAATAATGAAGCGTATTTTCCGTAATTCATGGCTGGAGGTCCGGCCGTTTGAAAAAGACCTTCCCACCGACCAGTTTTACATCCGGCTTTGCAACCGTCTGAAGGAGCTTTGCTACCGCAACACGGGGCTGGTCAGCGAGTTCAAGGAGCTGGAGGAAAATGACTATGAAGTTCTCTCGTGCATGGCGGCCGCCTACTTTGAGGATGTGGTTACGGGAACTGGCGTTTTCCAAACCTTCGTCCGCATCTGTCGGAAAAAATGCGGTAAAACGCTGCCTTTCTTTCACATGGAAGAATACGACGAGTATCTGGAGGACGACATCAACGAGCCGGATCTGGAGTTCCTCATCTGGTATTATATGTCGCTGAGATTTGATTATGCGGTGCTGCCGAACGATCCGTGCATTGCGACGATGGCCGGCATTTTCTTTGAAGAGCTTGACGCACAATGGGACTACGCACCCGAGAACCAGCAACTTCGTGATTTTTTCACATTCAAGGGCGACCCCAACGACTACTTTGCAGTACGGACGTACATGCAGAAGATTTTTTTCTCGAACTACCTTACCGCACCCGATGCCAGCCTCACATTGGACGATGAAATGCAGCTGGCCATTGACACACTGGCGGAACAGAACGCCGATCCGGCAGCGGCACAGGCCCTGTTGAGCGGCCGTTACGACGACCTGTCGTACGAAATCCGCAGCTGCCTGTGGGGGACAACGATGACGGAATGGGCACTGGCCTACGTGGAGGACGACTCTGAAATAGCCCGGAACATTCTCACCATCTCCCCGAAGCTCACCGGCTATTTTGAAATAACCAACGAGACCGATAAGCATTACCTACTGTCACGTATCAGTGACCACACCGAGTACCGGGTTTTGAAAAAATCCTTGGAACCGAACACCGTGAAAGCCGGCGATTTTATACAAATCGCCCTTATCCGGTGGCGCGGCGACTGGCATTGGTCGGGGAGTCTGGGACTGCTTCCTTCCATCACAGAGGAAAATATCAAGGAAGACCGTCAACTTACAGAGGAGCAACAGGAGTTCCTACACAAAGATTACTGGAAAATTGCACGAGAACACATTGAAAAACAACACGATACATTCCTTCGTCTTTTCAAAAAAGATTTGATTTTCGGAACAAAGGCACAGATTTTGCAAAATTACCGGGAATTTCTGACAGAATGCGGGGATGACACTGCCGTGTTGCAACGTCTTGAACAAGAGACAAAAACACTGGACAACGACGCCCTGCTTTTTTACGACGAGAGGGAAGGCGCAAACCTTTCTTTCGGCTGCAACGAGGCATTCTGTTCTGTGCCATGCCTCCGTCCGAAAGCACGGTTAGACGCATTCGAACACATACTTTTCAATCCAGACTGCCGGATCGGACTTTTGGAACAAGCTGTAAAAGAATACGTTCCTCAAGACGAGCCGCTTTTGGACATGATTATGGAAATGTTCCGGGAGGATTTCGACTTTTTGGCAGCCTTCTACAAAACGGATGACATCCTGCGCCGTCCCGACGTGACGGTGGCGGGATTATAGACGTTTCTTTTTCTTCTACAGCCCTGAATAAACCTGCAGCACCAAATAGTGCTTCGCCGCATCGTATTGCAACTCTGCAAAACGCTCGTGGCTCTCATGGTAGATGGATGACTCGAAAAGGTAGTCCACCAGTGACATCTGGCCGCTGTCCAAAGCCTCCTTCAGAAGCTGCATCGCATCCACTGTTTCAAGAAGTTGGTGATAATCAGCAATTTGCTTATCCACAGAAAGAAGCATCAGGTAGTGCGTTTTCAGGTCGTTGTAGGTCTGGCTCTGCACATCGGCAGCCTGCAGTTGCAATGCGGAAGAGCGCAACTTCGTCTGTTTCACCGAATTCACATTCTGCCAGAGGGGCACACTCACCCCCACCTTTATGCCCTGGAAAATCTCGGAGGGAACCTGTTCCCGCATATAACCGGCGAGGAAGCGCGGAGCCCACTGTGATTTTTCCAGCTTGATCTGCTGTTGGTTCTCTTCCAACTGCTTATTTATCAGCAACAAGGAAGGAAGACGCTGTGTTGCTTGGTTATACCATACATCAAAATCCGCAGGGGCAGACATTTCCGGAAATTCCGAATCCATAATATCCAACGCCACGCCACCGTTCAACCGCTTCATTTCCAACAACATTCCCTCCCTTTCCGCTTCTGCATGCGATTTTTCCTGCGCCAAATTCAACTCTGCCAACCGTACTTTGTTGTACTCAAAAATGTTGATGGAGCCTGCCTCCAGCTTGCGCCGGTACGCCTCCGAAACATCCGAGAGGAATTTCAGGCAGTGTTCCATATCCTCAATCCGAACATTCTGATACAAAATGTTGTAATACAACTCCCCTACCTCCAATATCAGTGCCTGACGCTCCTGCTGATAGGCCAGATCCACCTGCTCGTTCCTGAGATTGGCAATCCTGCCGCGATAGACATACGACGTCGGGAAATCAAACGACTGTGTCACACTCACATCAATACGGTCACCCTGCGCCGCGCCGCTTCCCCAGAGGTAGGCGAACTCAACTTCCGGATTATCAGGAGCCAGCCCCACACGATTCTCCATCTGATCCGCCTCTACCAACTGACGGGCGGCTTTCAGCGTGAGGTTGTTCGCCTCCACCTCGCGCCATACCGTCGCAAAATCCTGAGCGGTCATTGCGGTCGGAATTATCATTAAAAGACTAAAAAACAATATTCTACAATTCATAACAAACTTTTTATTCAACCGATTTTTTATCATACAACATAGAATAGACGATGGGGACGATATAAACATTCAGTATCGTGGAAGTCACAAGACCTCCGATAATCACGGTGGCCAAGGGGCATTGGATTTCATTGCCGGGCATATCGCCGTTGACCACCATCGGGATGAGCGCCAACGCGCCCGTAATCGCCGTCATCAGGATGGCATTCAGGCGGTCGGCTGAACCGTAACGGACGGTTTCCGCCACGGAGAGCCCGCTCTGCTGCAATCGTAAATAATTGGAAACAAGCAATATTCCGTTTCGTGTGGCAATACCAAACAGCGAGATGAAGCCGATGATGGCGGGAATGCTCAGTATTCCGGAACTGAGGCGGATGGCGAACACGCCGCCAATCAAGGCAAGCGGCAAGTTCAGCAGAATCACTGCAGCCAGCTTAAAGTCCTGAAATTCACGGAAAAGAAGCAGCAGAATCACCACCAAGGCCAGACCAGACGTAAGCAACAGCATACGGGAAGCCGCTGCCTCGCTTTCAAATTGTCCCCCGTACTCGATGCGGCATCCTTCGGGAATAGCAACCTTCTCATCCACAATATTTTGAATATCCTCTACTGCGCCCAGCATATCCCGTCCCGCCACGTTGGCCGACACAACCAGTTTGCGCTGTCCGTTCTCCCGATTGATGGAGCCGGGTGCGGAAACAGACACGATGTCCGCCACCTGCGAAAGCGGCACTTTTGCACCGTCGGCAGCATCTATCAGCACATTTTCCAAATCACTAATAGATTGGGTATAAGCGGAATCCAGATGCAGGACGAGGTCGTAGCGGCGGGGACCTTCGTAAATGTCGCACAGTTTTTCCCGCCCGAGTGTCACATCGACGAAACAATTGAATTCCTCCACCGTGATGCCGTACCACGCAAGTTTGTCGCGGTCGGCACGAATCTGGATTTGCGGCACTTCCACCTGCTGTTCCACGTTCACATCCACCAGGCCATCCACATCGGCAATGGCACTTTTTATCTGGTTTCCAATCACATACATATCATTCAAGTCATTACCGAAAACCTTGATGGCGATATTGGCGCGGGTGCCGGAAATCATGTGGTCGATGCGGTGCCCCAGCGGTTGCCCCACCGTGGCTGCAATGCCCGGGATGGCGGCCAGCTTTGCCCGGACCTCACTCACAAACTCTTCCTTCGACCGATCCTTCAGGTCAAAATTGACCTCAATTTCGGCACTATTGGTGGCCTGCGAGTGTTCGTCCAACTCTCCCCTACCCGTCCGGCGGCACGTGGTCGTCACCTCCGGAATCTCCAACAGTTTCTGTTCCACAAGGTTGCCGATGACATTATTTTCGTCCAGCGACGTTCCGGGCTGTGTCACCACGGAGAGGGTCAGTGATCCCTCGTTAAATTCGGGGAGGAAGCTGCGCCCGAAAGTGAAAAAAACGCCGATCGACACGACAAACAGCGCGATGACCACGCCCAGCACCCATTTCCCGTGGCGAAGTGTCCAATCCAGGGAACGCTCATACTGTTTCCGCAGGTTGCGGGAAAGCCACTTATCTTCCTGATTCTTAGAAAGGAACTTTTCGTTGGAAAGCAGCATCTTCGACAATAGCGGCGTAAGCGTCATTGCCACGATAAGCGACATAAACAGCGAGACCAAGAAGGCGATACCGAGCGGTTTCAACATTCTGCCCTCCATTCCCGAAAGGAAAAAGAGCGGCAGAAAGGACACCATAATAATAAAGGTAGCGTTCAGGATGGAGGTGCGGATTTCGGAGGAGGCGTGAAAAACGACATCAAAAGCACTTTTCCGTTCTCCTTCAGGCAGCAACCTATTTTGCCTCAATCGTTTATACACATTCTCAACATCAATGATGGCATCATCGACCAACGAGCCTACGGCGATGGCCATACCGCCCAAACTCATCGTGTTGATATTAAGTCCCAGCAGTTTAAGGGCAATGACGGTGGCCAACAGCGACATCGGGATAGCCAGCAGCGAAATGACGGTGGTGCGGAAGTTGCCGAGGAACAGGAAGAGCACGATGACCACGAGGATGCTGCCTTCAATGAGGGCTCGCTCCACATTGCTGATGGAAGTCTGGATGAAGTCGGCCTGCCGGAAGATGTGCGTATCCACCTGAACATCAGAAGGCAACGATTTTTTCAGATCGGAAAGATTCCGTTCAATCTCGCGGGTTACCTCCAATGTGTTGGCGCCGGGCTGTTTCGTGACGGACATCACGACGGCGGGCTGGCCGTTTTCGCTGCCGTATCCGTACTTGACGGCGGGGGCGACCTTCACATCCGCCACATCGCCCACACAGACGGGCTTTCCGTCCACCTGTTTGATGAGGCTGTGTGCCATTTCATCGGGGCGGGCGGTGCGTGCCACGCCCCGGACGGAGTATTCGTTGCCGTACTCGCGGAACACGCCGCCGGAGGAGTTGTCGCTCATGGTGGCACACGCCGCCCGCAATTCGTCCATCGTCACCCGGTACGCCTTCATCTTGTACGGGTCCGCAACTACCTGAAACTGTTTGTAATCGCCTCCGATAATCGTGACGTTGGCCACGCCGTTGGTAGCCAGGATCAGGGGTTGGACCTGCCACTCGGCGAGGTCGCGGAGTTCCATCATGGAGGTGGAGTCGGCCCGAAGTCCGACAAAGAAGATTTCGCCCATGACGCTGGCTTGCGGCGCCAGCAGCGGCTGTCCCGCCTTTTCGGGAATCTGTCCCTCCAAAGCGACCAGCTTTTCGCTCACCACCTGGCGGGCACGGAAAACGTCGGTGCCCCAGTCGAACTCCACCCACACGAACGAGAAGCCTTGTGAGGAGGTGGAGCGGACGCGACGCACACCCGTCGCCCCGTTCATCGCCGTCTCAATCGGATAGCTCACCAGGCGCTCCACCTCTTCGGAGGCGAGGCCGTGGCAGTCGGTCATCACGACCACCGTCGGGGCGGTGAGGTCGGGGAAAACGTCCACATCCATCTTCGAAGCGGTCCGCACGCCGAAAACGACCAACAGCAACGAACACAACAGGATTATATACCTGTTATTCAATGAAAAGCGAATTATCTTGTCTAACATTTTTCTACAAAATTAATGAGTGGTTCATTAATGGACATGACCGGCGTGGGGGTCAAGCGCACCCGACGCCTTCGCAAGTTTCACATAGACGGCGCCCCGTGTCACGATGCGCTGCTTAGCGGTGATTCCTGACAGGATTTCCACCCTTTCTCCGTCCTCCGCACCAATCACAACTGCCTTTTTCTCATACTGTTCCGGGGAAATCTGCACGAAAACGTAGTGGTTTCCCTGTTCCTCGAGGATGGCGGTCTTCGGAACGGTAAGTGTCTGGCCGGCGGTACGGGCCGACAGCCACACCTTGACGAGCATACCGGGCGTAAAGTCACCGACATTTTTCATCTCCATTGTGACAGGCAGCATGAAGCTGGTGCCGGAAACCGCGCGGCCGTAAGAGATGACGCGGCCCCCAAGTTCTTCCAGGGAGGCGACTTCGTGCGTGACGGGATTTTCGATGTTCACCGAAGAAATGGCGGGGAGTGCGGCGGCATACCGCTGCGGCACCTCGGCCTTGAGTACCAGATTATGATTCTGCGAAACCGACATAATCGGCTGTCCTACGGAAACATACGAACCGTTGGCCACAAAAATCTGCTTGATGTATCCGCCGAGGGGCGAAACCACAGAAGCGCCGCCCGCGTTCACATTGCTTTTCAAGTTTTCGTAAACCAGACGGGCGTTCTCGTATGTGTTTTTCAGTTCCAAAAACTCGGCTTGCGAAACAATCTTGCTGTCAACCAAAGACTTTGCCCGTTCATAATTCTGCTTGGCCGTTTCATAGTTGTTTTTGGCTTCGTTCAGCATCACCGAAAGGTTGTCGCTGACCATTCCGTCGGAAGAGATGCGGGCCACGGAAGCGCCTTTGGCAACGGGACTTCCCTCCCAAATATTGGAGGAGGCAAAGGTCAGCACGCCGTTGGACTTGGCGACCACGGTCACCTCATCGCCTTGAGCGGGCTGCACCTGCGCCACGGTCCGCACCACCGGCCCGAAAGGGCGCAGCTGCGGGGTGTCGATGGCGAAGTCCACCTGCGCGGCCTGTTCATGGGTGAAGGTGATGGCGGAAGCACTCGCAACCTCCTCATGCTCATGGTCGTGATGATGGTGCCCATCGCACTCGTGGTCATGGTGGTGATGTTCTGCGGCCTCGTGTTCATGATGATGTTCGTGCTCTGATTCAGCCTCGTGATGATGCCCGCACGAAAGGCACACCATCACAGACAAAGCGACTACATAAATCGCAGTAAATCTTTTCATATCGAAAAAAAATAAAACTTTGAAAACAAACAACCTGCGGCACATAAACATGCCGCACACAAAAGCACCCCGGAACGATGTTCCGAAGCAGTTCTATGCAACAGGAGGCCCGCGCCGTCCGTTTCGGGACGGGGAACCCGCCACCGTTCGGGGAACAGTCCCGCCCGGATCGGTGGAGAGCCAACCGACAGCCGGTGTTTCCATACGCAGCAGCGAAGGGATATCGCAGTCCACAGTCACAAACAGCGAATGGTAATCTGCCGCCGGTTCGGAGATTATTCTCGGATGCTCCGCAAGGGTATAGGGAGCATACAGGACTATTTCATCGGAAGAGTGGTTGTGGTGATGCGATGCAATCCCCTCGGATTCCTCTTCATCTTCGTGATGATGGCAGCATTTTTCCACACATTTTGTATTGAAACACAAGACGTTGCCATGATGATGATGTGGAAATACCACACTGCCTATCAGCAGCAGGAGTGCCATCGCAACAAACAATCCGGAAATCTTCTGTTTCAACATTTTTCCATCTTGAAAACGGATGGCAAAAGTACAACATTTTTCGAATTAGTGCTCGCTAACGCTCGGATTCTTTGATTTTGCTCACTGCGTTCGCGTTGCGCTCGCTACCGCTCGCATTCTTTGATTCTGCTCACTACGTTCGCATTTGGGTTCGCTGACGCGAACATTTGGGCGGACTATAAAGTGAAGGGGATTCCGCCGCGTCCCCCGTTCGCGACAGAATCCCCTCACTTCAATTTTCACTCTTCAGCTTTTTCAGTCCTTCACACAACGCACTGAAAGCCCGTCGTCTGCATTGTGTGGATATGTATTCACCATTGGACTATTGTAGTAAATTCCATGGGAATAACCTGAAGAGGGTCCCACATAATTGGTAGCACTCCAGAAACAAGCTTTATTCCCAAAATCCTGATATTCGGCATCCGAAGCCTTGTAAAACCCAGCAGGACGGGCTGAAAAGCCAGTGGCATTGTTGGTGCTTTGATCGTTGCCTGCATTACATTGTCCATTGTCGTTTGCCCACCCTGTGGTAGCAGACAATGCTTTCACTATACACGACTCACAATTTCCGCAACGAAATTCGGCCTTACTGCTGACAGTGTTTTTCAATTCTGTCCACTCCTCATCACTTGGCACATGCCAACCGTTAGGGCAAATGCCTTGCACGCCACTTGGGTTGGAATTCGAAGCAGATTCACCATGCATCACCGCAGGCTTATTGTACAAATAACCATACAAAGACACATTATTTGCACTATTGTTGGGGTAATAACAAAATGGTTCGATAATAGACCCATCTGTATCATTAATGCCTCTCGGTATCGCATCGCCGTTGGAAAAATGCGTGGTGCGCAAGTTGGAAGCCATCCATATCTGATTGCCAATTTTCACCGCATCGTATTTATTTCCGTCATAGTCCGTTACCGCATTGGTAATCATAGTGGCCGTTGACGGAGATTCCGTTTGAGAGGAATCGGAAGAATCTTGCTCGTCCTTATGGCAAGCCACCGTCAAAAGAGAAACGGTGTAAAGTAATAACATGATTTTTTTCATAATAAAATTGGGTTTAATTAATGGGGGAGTTGTATATTGATTTTCAGCATATAAAAAATCGTGAACCTTCCTTATTCTTACTCTAGGTGTTCCACGACCTGTACAATCAAATAAGTAAAGCCCACGATTCGTTCGTGAGCGTTTACCGCTTTACTTAGATTGTACTGAATTGTGGAACTTCAGAGTAATAAGTTAGCGAAAACGCTTTTATGTCAATATGTTGAGACAACGCATGCGTTGTCTTTTACTTTAATTTTTGTTCTATTCTATAGGCGGGTGGTTTTGGTTTGTAATTTTATCAGATTGTTGAGACAACGCATGCGTTGTCTGTACGGCAGGTTTGTTTGGTATGAGGTATAAGGTAAAAGCTGCCTATTTCATTTCGGAAAGGTATTGTTCGATTTTGGCTTTGAGGGGCGGAAGGTCATCGGTAATGACAGAAATCACCTCATTGATGTGTTCCAATCTCCCTCTGTCTTTAACTGGCTCTCTCATAAAAAAGCAATTTATCATTGTTCGCACTCTCCAATGCAAAAGGGAGAAGCGTTCCGTCCTCCACGAGATCAATGCGCCGCTGTAGCAAATCTTCCAATGAATTGATCATTCTGACATGGTCAAGCAAACCAACAGAATGATTTTCCCTGTCAAACACCACCAAAATGTCCACGTCGCTGTCAGGAGTTTCCTCGCCACGGGCATACGAACCAAACAGCCATGCCTTCAGCACGGGCTGGGTTTTGAAATAGTCCTGAATGGTTTTGATCATTTCGGCATCCATAACAAAGGGAGTTTGCGGCGGCAAAGATAGTAATAATTTGGTAATTAAAAAAAAGAAAATCTGCCTGTTTTCACTGCCATCAACATTTTTCCATCTTGAAAACGGATGGCAAAAGTACAACATTTTTCAATAATACGATGGGGCGATGCAAGAAGCAAAGAGGGTGGGGCTATATCAGCTCACCCCTTTGTTTCGGAAAATACCACGGTTGAGTTCCTGCAGGCGGCGGTTGGCTTCCTCCAACTCGCTTTGCAACCGCTCGTTTTCCTCCATCAATTTGAAATAGCCAGTTGAATCAACGGGCTGTTTCCCAATGTGTTGCCCAACTTTGAACGAAACCGTCGATGTACCATCCTGGTTGTAGAGCCCGAAAATCTCGTTGAGGAGGCGGCTGCACTCCTCCATCAGCTGACGCTGTTGCAAACCGTCTTCCGAAAGGGACATTTGTTGAAGGACATATCGCAGGTCCACGATGGTGGAGTAACTTTTCACCAGCATGCGCGAAAGGATGTGGGCACGGTCGCTCTGCATCACCGTGGCCAGTGTGAGCATGCCGTCGGCCGAGAAGGCAAAAACGGGAAGTTTCGACTTTGGCAGACGGCAGAAGCGGTCGGTCTCCTTCAATTTCCGCAGCCAGCGCGAGCCTTCCAAAAGCAGGATGTCCTCACTGTCAAACCGCAGCAGGTTATCCTTCACTGCCTGCATAATGTCATAGGTAGAAGTTTCCAAAAATTCGGCGACATCACAGTCCAGAACCACACGTTTTTCGCCCAAGACGGTGATACGTGCCAACAACAGGTCATCATTTTTTTCTTTCATACGCTAAAATTTAAAATTACCGAGGGCAAAGATACGGCAATCCTTCGTGAAATCAAACAGCAAGAATCAAATTATTTTATTGATTTTCAAGATAATAAACAGCACTTTTTAAGAAATAAAATACACTTTTTAACAGAAAAAGCCACTTTTGTCAAAAAGTCTTCCTGTTTTCAAAAAGGTGGAATTCCCGTAATGGGGATAAAATTTCGGAGTTTTTTTCGTACTTTTGCAGCTCGTTTATTCATAAAATAGAATCATTATGCACATAGCAGTTGCGGGCAACATCGGTTCGGGAAAGACCACACTGACAACGATGTTGGCCAAACATTTCAACTGGGAGCCCATGTACGAGAGCGTGGAGAACAATCCCTATCTTGCCAGTTATTACGAGGATATGCAGCGGTGGTCGTTCAACCTGCAGGTCTATTTCCTCAACACACGGTTCCGTCAGGTCATTGACATCCGCAAGAAGACCAAGACGGTGATCCAGGACCGCACCATCTACGAGGATGCCTACATCTTCGCCCCCAACCTGCACGACATGCAGCTGATGGCCACGCGCGATTTCGACAACTACTCTTCCCTTTTCGAACTGATGTCGAAATTCCTGCAGGCTCCCGATCTGCTGATCTACCTCCACGCCGACACTTCCACGCTTGTGTCGCAGATTGCCAAACGCGGACGCGAGTACGAGAAGACCATCCGCCTCGACTATCTCGAGAACCTCAACCAGCGCTACGAGGAGTGGATCCGCAACTACAAGTTGGGCAAGCTGCTCATCATCGACGTGAACAAGATCAAATTCGCTGAAAAGCAGGAGGATTTCGGCGTGGTGATTGACAAGATCAACGCCGAGTTGTTCGGACTTTTCGACCAAAACCTGTAGGCCATGGCGTTTTATGGAGTGATTCCCGCCCGCTACGCCTCCACCCGTTTTCCCGGAAAACCGCTGGCACTGATCCACGGGAAGCCGATGATCCAGTGGGTGTACGAGCGTTCCCTTGCCGCCGACCTCCAGCGTGTGGTCGTGGCCACCGACGACCAGCGGATCATGGATGCCGTCCGCAACTTCGGCGGCGAGGCCGTGATGACCTCCCCGCACCACCAGTCGGGCACCGAGCGCTGCGCCGAAGTCGCCGACACGCTCCGGTTGAGCCACGATGACGTGGTGGTGAACATCCAGGGGGACGAGCCCTACATTCGCAGCGAAGCCATCAATTTGTTAATCAGACAGTTTCAGGACGATTCGGTACAAATCGCCACCCTCGCCAAGGAGTTCCTTCCCGAGGAGAATCCCGAAAACCCGAACATGGTGAAGGTGACCTTCTCCGTCACAGGCAAGGCGCTGACATTCAGCCGTTCGCCCCTTCCCTATTACCGCAATACCGAAGTCCCCCGCATCCATTACAAGCATATCGGCATCTATGCCTACCGTTACGGCACATTGCGCGACATCGTGCAGCTGCCGCTTTCCACATTGGAAAATGCCGAAAAGCTGGAGCAGCTGCGATGGTTGGAGAACGACTACCCCATCCGTGTAGTGCCGTGCGACTACGAGAGTGTCGCCATCGACACGCCCGAAGACCTCGTCAGAGCCGAACAAATCACCGACTTCTAAACGCTCCGTTCTTCTCTTATTGTAAAGATATTTAGCAAGTTATCAATGATAGTCAGAAACTTAATCGCCGCCCTTCGTGAAGACGACATCGTGTATGTCAACGACCTCGGCTTGTTCCGCAAGGTTTTCTCACGGGCACATATTGAAGAAAAACAGGTGTTCCCGCCGCGTTACTCAGTGCTTCTCGACTCGGAAGAGGAAGGCAGCGGCTACGCCTTTATCCTGTTTGTATCCAAATCGGAGAACATCCGCATTGTGGACGCGGACCTTGCCATCCGCCGCTGGGTGGAAAAACTATGGGAGGAACTGCACAACAGCCGTTCCGTCACCGTGGAGGGCTTTGGCACCTTTTCCCTGAAAAAAAGCAAGTTGGAATTCACCGCCGCCCCCGAAATCCACGAACTGAATATGGAGTTTGAGGGATTGGAACCCATTGACATCCAGAAATATCCAAAACAAAAACATCCCGAACGGACGGAAATAATGCCGCCGTTTGAATCTGAAGCGGAAACGGTTGTAGAACCCGAACCCATCGTAGAACCCGAGCCGGTGGTAGAGCCTGAACCGATCGTTGAACCAGAGGCCATCGTAGAGACCGATGGTAGAGACGCAAAATTTTGCGTCTCTACAACAGGATCTGAAACGGAACAAGAGCCTGAATCCGAAACAACCGCCGAATTAGAGCCGGGAATTGAGGAAGTGCGCACAACCGAGGAAAAACCTGAGAATGAGGAAGAAACAGTAGCTATTTCCAATCCCGAACCGATTGCCGAACCCGAGCCGGTTGTTGAACCTGAGCCCGTTGTTGAGACGGACCCCATCGCAGAACCCGCGCCAGTTATTGAGCCCGAGCCGGTGGTCGAGACAGAACCGATTGCTGAACCTGAAACCATCATAGAACCCGATGGTAGAGACGCAAAATTTTGCGTCTCTACAACAGAATCTGAAACGGAACAAGAGCCTGAACCCGAAACAACCACCGAATCAGAGCCGGAAATTGAGGAAGAAACCACAACCGAGGAAGAACCTGAAACAGAAGATGAACCTGAGAATGAGGACGAAGCAGAGGAAACCGATGAAAAACCAGAGCCAAAGAAGCGTTGGGGCTGGGTTGTATTCATCGTGGTTCTGTTGATGGCCTTGGGCGTTGTAGGATGGTTCTTCAAGGACAACCTTTTGGATTTCTATCATCAAAAATTTGACAAACAGCCTGTTGTGGACGATACCACCGCTGTTGTGACAATGCCCGTGGATGAACCCGCTGTTACGGACACCCTAGCGGATGCTGACACGGTTGGCTTTGCCGAGGAGGAACCCGTAGTAGAAGAATCCGAACCGGAAGCCAAGCCGTTCGACATCAACAATTTGGAGCACATCCAATACGAGCATGGCAAGTTCTACCTTGTCCACGGCAGCTTCAGTCAGGAGGCCGACTGCGCCCGTCACATCTGTTCGCACCATTTCGAGACCTACTCGCCGACCGTGCTGCACCAAAGCGGCAACACCCGCATGCGTGTCTGCCTCGGCGTTTTCAATTCGGAAGAAGCAGCCATGCAGTTTGCGGCGACAAACGGCATCAAGGATGCATGGACATTGAAATAACCCTATCAATCAGCAACTATGGAAGAATCAATCATATATGGCATTCGTCCAGTAATGGAGGCGATACACAGCGGCAAGACCATCGACAAGGTGATTTTGCAGAAAGGGTTGGGCGGTCCGCTGTTCAAGGACCTTTTCATCAAGATCCGGGAGAACAAGATTCCGTTCCAATACGTGCCAGCCGAGCGGCTGAACAAATATACCCGAGGCAACCACCAAGGCGTGGTGGCGATGATGTCGGCCATTGAGTATGAGGACATTTACGAAATCGTGCCGTTCTTGTTTGAACAGGGGAAAGTGCCGTTTCTGCTGATTTTGGACAAAATCACGGACGTGCGCAACATCGGCGCCATCGTGCGGTCGGCGGAGTGCGCGGGCGTGGACGCGGTGATCCTGCCGTTGAAGGGCGGCGCCCAGCTGAACGAGGATGCAGTGAAAAGTTCCGCCGGCGCCCTGCACAAAGTACCCGTCTGCCGCCATTCCAACCTTGTGGAAGTCATCGAGTTCCTCCAATCCTCCGGCATCGAGGTGGTGGGCGTGACGGAAAAAGCCGAACACACCTATTACGAGAAAGACTTCACCAAACCGGTCTGTCTGATCATGGGAAACGAATACGAAGGCATTGCATGGGATTACCTGCGCAAGTGCAATTCGTCGGTGCGTATCCCGATGGTGGGCACCATCCGTTCCCTCAACGTGTCGGTAGCGACAGGCATTTTGCTGTTCGAGGTGACGAAACAGAGAATCAAGGGGTTAGGGATTAGTGAATAGGGCATAGTAGAGACGGTGCGTGCACCGTCTCCTTGTAAAAGGTAGAAGGTATGAGGTTTTCCCCTTCTATGTAGAAGGGGTGGCCGAAGGCCGGGGTAGTAGAAATTATATCATTATGATAAAGAAATTTTGTTTCATTATTGCGATAGCATTATCCCTCAATGGGTTATATGCGACCACCTACACAGTGACCAACACGAACGACAGCGGCGCGGGGTCGTTGCGGCAGGCGATGACCGACGCCACCGGCAACTACATCGGCAACCACACCATCAACTTCAACATTCCGACTACCGACGCGGGTTACGACGCAACGAGCGGCACCTTCACCATCCATTTACAGTCGGAGCTGCCGTACTTGCTGATTGCCGGCAACATCACCATTGACGGCACCACACAGCCCAACACCAACCCCGACGGTCCCGAAATCGTGCTGGACGGCGGCGGCATGAACCTGATGTCGTGCTTCCGCATCGTCAGCGCAGGAAATACCATAAGGGGCTTTGTCATAGGCGGTTTCCAGTACGCCATCCTTTTCTTCGGAGCCAACGGCGGCACCGTCAGCGACTGCTATATCGGCACGGCTGCCGACGGCGTGACACCCTTCCCCAACCAATATGGCGTCGGCCTGTCGGGCGGCACCTACGGCACCTACAACCTCGGTTACGCCCACAACGTCGCCATCCGCAACAACGTCATTTCCGGCAACACCGCGGCGGGCATTGTGCTGGAGGGAAACGGCACACGGGGCAACGTCATCACCGGCAACCGTATCGGTGTGAGCGCCAACGGAGACCTGCCCGTCAGCAACCACTACGGCATCATCGTGATGACCAATGCCAACGGCAACCGTATCGGCGGCAGCACGACGGCGGAACGGAACATCATCTCCGCCAACACCGAAATCGGCATCTACATCGAATCCTCCGACAGTAACATGGTGTGCGGCAACTACATCGGAGTGGATGCGACGGGCACCCGCACGTTCGAGTACACGCCCGATTCCGCCATCCAGGCCAACGGCGTGGAGATCAACACCACGGCCCAATACAACATCATCGGGGGAAGTACGTCGGCAGAACGGAACGTCATTTCCGGAAACCGCGTCTATGGCTGCATCTATTACGGCAACTGCTCCCACAACAACATCTGCGGCAACTACATCGGGACCGATGCGGGCGGTGAAAACGCCATCCCCAACGCCACCGGCATCTGCGTGGACGGTTCCTCCAACCATAACACCATGGAGAACAATCTGTTGTCGGGCAACCGCAGCTACGGTCTTTTCATCGTCACCCGCGGCACCGACGGCAACATCTTTCGCGGGAACAAGGTGGGAACGAACGCCTCAGGTACGGCCGCCATCCCCAACGATGTGGGGCTGATGCTTGCGGCCGATGCCAAGGACAACCTCATCGGCGGCGACACACCAGCGGACCGAAACCTCTTTTCCGGCAACCGCTACGCCGGCATCGAAGTAACCGACGCCGGGACGGAAAACAACCGCATTGCCGGCAACTACATCGGAGTGGACATCAGTGGGAACCAGCCACTTCCGAACGAAAACGGCATCATCGTCAGCGCCCTGGTGCGCCACTTGGACATCGACAACAACGTCATCTCCGCCAACACGGGCTTTGGGGTTGTTCTCACCGACCGTGCCGACAGCAACGTGGTGCGCAACAACAAGATCGGGACAGGTGCGGACACGTCCGTCGCGCTGGGCAACGGCGGGGCAGGTGTGGTGATCGGCGGCGGCGCGACACACAACCTCATCGGCGGCGAAGGCGAAGGCAACATCATCGCCTACAACGACTCCACCGGCATCGTGCTGACGGGCAGCAACACGCGCCAAAACCGTTTTTCGCAGAATTCCATCTACCAGAACCGCTACGCCGGCATCTACTTTATGGACAACGGCTGCAACGACGGCATTGAGCCGCCTGTCATTCAAGAAGCCGCATACTACACCTACTACCAATCCACCACGGTAATCGGCCACAGCAACAGCAATCTGTTCAGTACCATAATTGAGATTTTTATTGCTGATGGCGGAGATGATCCACTCATCCCGGCACAAGGGCGACAATATGTCGGTTACGCCCGCCCCTCCACTATGGGAAACGGCGCGTGGTTTGGAGAGATACCCGCATTTGAGGGTGAAA
This sequence comes from Bacteroidales bacterium, assembly GCA_016285085.1. Taxonomy (GTDB): domain Bacteria; phylum Bacteroidota; class Bacteroidia; order Bacteroidales; family WCHB1-69; genus UBA1756. The sequence continues at coordinate 1,126 of JAEEQA010000039.1, read as the reverse complement.
ATACTGGACTCGTTTACATTGCAACGGTCACACACGAGGACGGAAACACTTCAGAATTTTCAAATACCGTAACCTCTTATTTATATTCATCCATTGAAGAATTGATGGAAGCCGTATCCGCCATCTTCCCCAACCCGACAGACGGGCTTCTCCACATCCAGACCGACCTTCCCGACTTCCGTTTCCTTCTCTATGATATTTCGGGCAAATTATTGATTTCCAACAAAGAAAAAGAACTCAACCTTTCAAACTATCCGTCCGGCATCTATCTTTTGCATTTTTATGATGGAGAAAAGATGATGGGGGTGGAGAAGATTGTCAAACGATAATTCCCTTTTATGAGAAAAACTGCCGTCCTTCTTTTTTGCCTGACACTGCTGACAGCGCTGCGGGCGCAGGATTATGTGGTGACCACCACTGCCGACGGAGGTGCCGGAAGCTTGCGCTACGCCCTGCAGATGTGCATGACGGCGGCGGGGCCGCACACCATCCGTTTCAACCTCCCCGCTTCGGACGCAGGCTACAATGCGACTTCGGGCACATGGGTGATCCGTCCCGCCTCCAACCTCCCCATGGTGATGCAGTCCGGTGTCACGCTCGACGGTGCGTCACAGACTGCCTTCGGCGGCGACACCAACCCGCTCGGTCCGGAGGTGGTGATTGACGGCGGCGGCACGCTCGACTACGGGCTGCGCATCCTCAACGCGGCCAACGCTGTAGTGACGAACCTCACCATTTGCAACTGCACCAAAGGGATACAGATATACAACTCGCCATCCTGCCGCGTTTCGGGCTGCTACATCGGGGTGGATGCCACCGCCGCGAGTGCCGCCGCCAACGATATCGGGCTGGAATTCATCGCGGGCTCTGACAACGCCGTGATTGGCGGCAGCACACCCACCGACCGCAACATCATCTCGGGGAACCAGCACATCGGCATCCGACTGTTAGACGTGACGGGCTGCACGGTCAGCGGCTGCTACATCGGCACCGACCGCACCGGCACGGCGGCGATCCCCAACTACGACGGCATGAGCATGGAGGGTGCGGTGACCAACTGCACCATCGGCGGTACCACCGATGGCGAGCGCAACCTCATCTCCGGAAACACCGACTACGGCCTTCC
>JAEEQA010000114.1 GCA_016285085.1 Bacteroidales bacterium | reverse complement strand
TTCACCCTTCCACTATACACAATTAGCAATTGGCAATTATGAATCCCTAACTGCCAATTGCTAATCAATACTTACTGGGCTCTGTCCCCTCTCCTACTCCTTCGTCTTGCTGTCGCAGTAGTAGCAGCGAATCGGGCCGTTGACGGTCTGGCGGAAAAGATGCGGCACCTTTTCGGCGTTGCTGATACACTTGTTGTTGGCGCAGAACAGAGTGCTGTCCTCAATCGTTTCGTAATGGATCGGGGTGTCGTGTGCCGGATCGTTTTTCCATTCCAGAAGTTTGCAAATCAAAGCCATACGGACGAACTTGCCGTTTTCTACCTGACGGAAGTAGGCGGCACGCGGGTCGGAGTCAACCTCCGGCAGAATTTCGTTCACACGCGGCAGCGGATGCAGAACGGCCATGTCACGCTTGGCCAGTTTCATCTTCTCGCGGTCAAGCACGAAGCTGTCCTTCACGCGGTCGAACTCGTCTTCATCCAAGAAACGTTCCTTCTGGACGCGGGTCATGTAGAGGACGTCGAGCTGCGACATTACCTCTTCCATCGTGCTAACCTCTTTGTATTCAATACCTCTGCGCTCGCAGACATCGTGGCGGATGTAACCGGGAACACGCAGTTCGTTGGGGGCGATGAGGACGACTTTGATGTTGGAACGAGCCGAAAGCGACTTGATGAGGGAGTGGACGGTACGACCGAACTTCAGGTCACCGCAGAAACCGATGGTGAAGTTGTCGAGGCGGCCCAGCTCACGGGTGATGGTGAGCAGGTCGGTCAGGGTCTGCGTCGGATGGCTGTGGCTACCGTCACCGGCATTGATGATCGGCACACCGGCTACTTTGGAAGCAGCCAGCGGCGCACCTTCGATGAAGTGGCGCATGGCAATGAGGTCGGCAAAGCAGCTCACGGTCTTGGCGGTGTCCTGCACGGATTCGCCCTTGGCGGTGGAGGAACTGCCGGCTTCGGAGAAGCCCAGCACGTTGCCGCCCAATTCCATCATGGCAGCGGTGAAGCTGAGGCGCGTACGGGTGCTCGGTTCGTAGAACAGCGTGGCCAGTTTCTTGCCCTTGCAGTGCTCTGCATACTTTTTCGGGTTGGCAATGATATCAAGCGCTAACTCGATAATTTCATCGGTTTCGGCAACCGAAATGTCCATTGGGTCAATTAAATGTTTCATGATGATTGATTTTTATTGATTTATTTGAATAATTGTCATTATTTTAAAGTTAAAAGTCTATAGTCTAAAGTTTAGAGTTAAGAAACTAAGAAGTGAAGGAGTTAAGGTTTTCATCGTACTCTAACTAATTTCAATATGTTTGGATATTGAGGTTCAATTTGAAATTGAGCGAAAAGATACTGTAACCGCATTGTGTCATTGTCCATAGTTACTTTAAAAATCGGTCCGATGCCTTCCTGATATGGAATCTCCGCGAAGTTTGGAAGAGGCGTGACATTCCATCGGTAGAATTTTCCGTCTTCAATTTTGTAATTGCCTTGTTCATTATTGTAAAACTGGCAAAGATGCTGTATACACGTATCTTCAAGGCAAAACAAATAGTTGCTTTCCACCCTATAGCTATGCTCTCTGAATGTGATTCTCAGGAAATCCCCTTCTTGAGGCTGTACGGACATAGAGTTTTCTTCCTGCCACTCCCATGTGCCACAGATTCCAGAAGGTTGTACTGAAATTTCAGGAGTATCCCCAACTTCTTCTTTTGTACAGGAGAACAGACAAACACAGAAAAGAATTAAAAAGAAAGAATTTTTCAACGTTCTCATGGCTTATCTGTTTAATTTGACAAATGTGTAATACGTCTCTTCCGGCAAATCCAAGTTGGGGCAATTTTCGCGAGTATATATACAATACAGATTCATTGTATCCCCACTTAATGAAATATCAAATGTCGGAGGTATATTTGAATAATAGGGCATTTCACTCCAGAAACCATCATAGTCAACAATGTGCCATAAATAAAATTTCCCACTATGAATCAAATAGTTGGCTTTTCTCCACCCTTGAAAATATCCGCCAGACGGCCATTGGGGGTGCAAAAAATGTTGTTCATTATAATATTGTCCGCCACATTCAGTGGAATAGTAATGCTCAAAAAAAGTGATATGTAGATAACAGGACGTATCTGTCGGGACAGGATAAATACACTCCCACGTCCCCTGTATGTCAACATCAGATGTGGTGATGGGTGTTTCATGCGTTTGTGGCTGCTCTTGTGCAGGTTCTTCCTGTTTTTCGCAAGCAGAAAAGATCCCTCCCGCCACCATCAGCAGCGTCAGAATGAAAACAGTCGCGTACCTCCGGCACGTTCTAACGGACAGAGTATGCTCCCCCACCCCACACTGCGCTCCACTCCGTTCCGCTTGTGCGGGGTTACTGAGATTGCATGCCTCTGGCACGACCTTATCCGAATGGTAATCCCTTAATCGCATAATCAAATCCTCGTTTCCTTCAAATCTTAACTTCTTAGTTTTCAGTTTTCAATTTTCACTCTTCTACTACCCCGCCCTACGGGCACCCCTTCTACATAGAAGGGGAATTTTTTCCCTTCATCCTTTCATCTATTCATCCCTTCATCCAAATTTTCAATTTTCAATTTTCAATTTATAAGTTGTTCCTAAAGTCAAGGACGGTTTGCTTCTGTTCGGGTGTGATGTACTTTTCGGTGATGGCGACTTCCACAAGCGCGTCGAGGTTGGAAAGGGAGTGGTATTCAGTCTTGGCGTTGGCGAAATTCTGGATGCCCGACTTCAGTCCGTAGGTGAAGATGCTGACCACGCCCAGCACTTCGGCACCGGCCGCGCGGAGGGCGTCCACCACTTCAATACAGCTGCCGCCGGTGGAAATGAGGTCTTCGACCACCACCACGCGGGTGCCGGGTTCCATCTTCCCTTCAATGCGGTTGGTGCGGCCGTGCGACTTGGCGGAGGAACGGACATAACCCATCGGCATATCCAGGATTTCCGATACGAGGGCGGCGTGGGCGATACCGGCCGTGGCCGTGCCCATCAGCATTTCGCAGTTGGGATAGTACTCACGGATGAGTTCCGCAAGTCCCGCCTCCACCTTCCGCCGTGCCGACGGTGCCGACAACACCAAACGGTTGTCGCAGTAAATGGGGCTTTTAATGCCGCTGGCCCACGTAAACGGATCGTCCGGACGCAAAAACACCGCGCCGATTCTCAATAATTCAGATGCAATTTCCTGTGGTTTCATATTTTTAATAGTTTATAGTCAATAGGGTTTAGGGGTTAGTAGAGACGCAAAATTTTGCGTCTCTACTAAATGTCTTACATTGCAAATTCAGAAAGGCAGCGTTTGTACGCTTCCAGCGGGTTGGCGGCCTGCGTGATGGGGCGACCTACGACGATGTAGTCGGAGCCGAGCTCGCGGGCGCGGGCGGGTGTGGCAATCCGCGACTGGTCATCGGCGGAGGAGTCGGCGAAACGGACACCGGGCGTGACGGTGAGGAAGTCGCTGCCGCACGCTTTCTTCACGTCGGGAACTTCCAGCGGAGAGCATACCACCCCGTCAATGCCGGCAGAGACCGCGTTTTTCGCATACTGCGCCACCACCTGTTCCATTGGCTGCGGGATGAGCAGTTCGTTGTGCAGCGTTTCCTCGGAGGTGGAGGTGAGCTGCGTGACCGCAATCAGCAGCGGACGTTTCCCGTCGGTGCTGCCTTCGGTGAGGCCTTCCAGCGCAGCATGCATCATCTGCACGGTGCCCGCCGCGTGAACGTTGGTGATATCCACGCCCAAGCCGGCCAGCACACGCATCGCCTTCCGCACGGTGTTCGGGATGTCGTGGAGTTTGAGGTCCAGGAAAACCTTGTGACCGCGCTGCTTCAGCTCCTTCACAATGGCAGGACCTTCCGCATAAAAAATTTCCATCCCCACTTTGACGAAAGGATGGAAATCTTGAAAACCGTCCAAGAAAGCCAGGGTTTCTTTGGCGGTGCTGAAATCGAGGGCAATGATAACGTCTTTTGGCATAGCTATTCGATAATTCCGATTATTTCTGATAATTTATTGATATTCAATTCTTTCATGACAGATGGGAGATTCTCCACAATCTGTTTGCAGGCGAAGGGGTTGCGAAGGTTCTCGCTGCCTACTTGCACGGCGGTCGCACCGGCCATCATCATCTCCACCACGTCTTCGGCAGAGGCCACGCCGCCGCAGCCCACCACGGGAATACGGCAGGCCTTCGATACCTGATACACCATGCGCAACGCCACCGGGAAGACGGCAGGGCCGGAAAAACCGCCCATCTTCCGTGCCAGCACGGCTTTGCGACGGCGGATGTCGATGCGCATCCCCAGCAGGGTGTTGATGAGCGTGAGCCCGTCGGCGCCAGCATCCTCGCACGCACGCGCGATGCTGACGATGTCCCCGACGTTGGGACTTAGTTTCACGATCAGCGGGCGCGGGCACACCTCACGCACGGCCTTCACCACGGAGGCCGCGCCTTCGGGCGTGGTGCCGAACGCCATCCCGCCGTTGTGGACGTTGGGACAGGAGATGTTCAGCTCCACCAGCTCCACCGTCGGCGCGATGATTTCGCAGCAGGCGCGGTAATCCTCAAGGGAGAAGCCGCACACGTTGCCCATGATCGGCTGGTGGAAATGCTTGCGCAGGTTGGGGATTTCCACTTCCGCCACCTCCTTGGCCCCAGGGTTCTGCAAGCCCACGGAGTTGAGAAGTCCCGCAGTGCAGTCCGCGATGCGCGGGGTGGGATTGCCGA
>JAEEQA010000038.1 GCA_016285085.1 Bacteroidales bacterium | reverse complement strand
AGCTCCTTCAGCTGCTTCACGGTGTTGAACACCATCGAGTCGGCCTGGTTGAGCTTGTCGATCTCCTCTTTGGCCTTCTTGTCAGCGTCGGCATTGGCCTCGGCCTCAGCCTTCATCCGCTTGATCTCAGCGTCTGACAGTCCGGAGGAGGCAGTGATGGTGATGTGCTGCTCCTTGCCGGTGGCCTTGTCAACAGCCGTCACCTTGAGGATACCGTTCGAGTCGATGTCGAAGGAGACCTCAATCTGCGGAACGCCACGCGGAGCCGGCATGATGCCGTCGAGGTTGAACTCGCCAACCTTCTTGTTGTCGCGGGCCATCGGACGCTCGCCCTGCAACACCGTGACCGTCACTGCCGACTGGTTGTCAGCAGCCGTCGAGAAGATCTCGCTCTTCTTGGTCGGGATGGTGGTGTTGGCTTCGATGAGCTTGGTCATCACACCGCCCAGAGTCTCGATACCGAGTGACAACGGGGTCACATCCAGCAACAGCACGTCGTGAACCTCGCCGGTGAGCACACCGCCCTGGATGGCCGCACCGATGGCCACCACCTCGTCGGGGTTGACACCCTTGGAGGGAGCCTTGCCGAAGAATTTCTCCACAATCTGCTGGATGGCAGGAATACGGGTGGAGCCGCCCACGAGGATCACCTCGTCAATGTCGCTGGTCTTCAAGCCGGCGTCGGCCAAAGCCTTGCGGCAGGGTTCCAGCGTGGCCTGGATCAGACGGTCGGTGAGCTGTTCGAACTGCGAACGGGTGAGCGTTCTTACCAAGTGCTGCGGCACACCGTCAACCGGCATGATGTAGGGCAGGTTGATCTCTGTGGAGGAGGAGCTTGACAGCTCGATCTTGGCCTTCTCAGCTGCCTCTTTCAAACGCTGCAGTGCCATGGCATCCTTGCGGAGGTCGATATGATAGTCGTTCATGAACTCCTGAGCCAGCCAGTCGATGATGGCCTGGTCGAAGTCGTCGCCGCCGAGGTGGGTGTCACCGTTGGTGGACTTCACTTCGAAGACGCCGTCGCCGAGTTCGAGGATGGAGATATCGAAGGTACCGCCACCGAGGTCGAACACGGCCACGCGGGAGTCGGATTTCTTCTTGTCGAGGCCGTAGGCCAGAGCGGCTGCGGTAGGCTCGTTGATGATTCTCTTCACCGTGAGACCGGCGATTTCACCGGCTTCCTTGGTGGCCTGACGCTGCGAGTCGCTGAAGTAGGCGGGCACCGTGATGACAGCTTCGGTCACTTCGGTTCCGAGGTAGTCCTCGGCGGTCTTCTTCATCTTCTGAAGAATCATGGCCGAAATCTCCTGCGGGGTGTAGCCGCGGTCGTCGATCATGATTTTCGGCAGGTTGCCGGATTTCTCCACCTTGTAGGGCATACGGCTCACCTCGCTGGTGACGCGGTCGTAGGTTTCGCCCATGAAACGCTTGATGGAGTAGATGGTTTTCGTGGGGTTCGTGATCGCCTGACGCTTGGCAGGGTCGCCAACCTTACGCTCGTTGTTGCCGACGAAAGCGACGATGGACGGCGTGGTGCGCTTGCCTTCGGCGTTCGGAATGACAACCGGTTCGCTGCCTTCCATCACGGCCACACATGAATTTGTAGTTCCTAAGTCAATACCAATAATTTTTCCCATTGTTATAAATTTTAATTGTTAAACATCAAATTTTCTGCGCTCTTTTGCAAGAGACACGCCCTTTTTAGCAATCATCGTGCCAAAATGACGGAGCGGCAACGGGAGTGACAAAATGTCAGTTGGTGGCAGGAGTTAGGAGTTAGGAATGAGGAGTGAGGAATGAGGAGTTAGGAATGAGGAGTGAGGTATTAAGGTAGAAGGTAGGAAGTATAAGGTATTGGTCTGCTTCAAAGAAAACTGTTGCAATATATTTAAGCAAAGAACGTTATGATATGCAGGTGTTGAATCTGCAAATTATTGGGGATGGTAAAACAATAATTCAAACAAAATGAGGGGACCGATAATAGCAAGCCAAAAGGATTTAGAGTATGGATATTTTACTTATTTTGAATTCATCTTTTTTACAGCTGTTATAATTGCTGCTGCAGCATTAAGTTGCGTATACTGCTACATTTCAAACCGCACTGTGTTTGTAGCACTCGCAATATACCTTGTCCTTTATCTCATCGTGTTGGAATGTTTGAACAATCGTGTATGTCTGTACAAAAATGGAATTTACATGAGATCTCCTCTAAAATTGAGAATGTGCCGCTATGTTCCATACAATGATATCGCATCCATTCAGCTCGTTGATTCTCTTTCCCATAGGGCCTTTTCGTATAAGATAAAATACATTAGTAACCATCAGGAAAAAACAATCAGGGTTATAGCACCTTCGTCGGCAAAGTCAATCATTCGCGTTGAAAAAGTATTGGCAGAACATAATATAGTTGTTGAATATAGGTGTGGATTTTCACATCCGTAAGCAATGAATTTGAGTAGAGACGCCATATTATGACGTCTCTATGCTGTTTGTGGTGCCCTGTGAATTGTAGAGACGCAAAATTTTGCGTCGCTACCCAATAATTAGACCCTTATGTTGCGATAAGAATGCCTCCCCAAAGGGTGCCGCGTATCCCGTCCGCGGCTTAGTCTGTTCCAAAGAAAACTGTTGCAATAATATTTAAGCGATGAACGTTATGATATGTGGGTGTTGAATCTGCAAATTGTTTGGAAAACAAAATGATACGGAAAATCTTTGTTGGAATCTTGTTCTTGCTGTGTCTCTTTCAAGCGAATTCTCAAAACGAAGGACGAAAGCCAATGAGTATCTAGTGATTTCGGTGGGATTTAGATGATGCATTTTGCGAGCAAAGCACTATATCCATAAAAATTGTATCTTTGCGGGCTTTTTCAAAATTTCTATACTATGTCTAATGTAATTGATATCAAGGAATTAAACGACAGAATTCAGCGCGAAAGCTCTTTTGTCGATATGATTAACAATGAAATGTCGCAGGTGATTGTCGGCCAGAAGGGGATGGTGGAAAAACTGATGATCGGCCTTCTTTCCAACGGTCACATCCTTCTGGAAGGTGTCCCCGGTTTGGCCAAGACTTTAGCCATCAAATCTTTAGCCAACGTCATCAAGGCGAAATTCAGCCGCATCCAGTTCACCCCCGACTTGCTGCCCGCCGACGTCATCGGTACGATGATTTACAGCCAGAAGAACGAGGAGTTTGTGGTCAAGAAGGGCCCCATCTTCGCCAACTTCATCCTCGCGGATGAAATCAACCGCGCCCCCGCCAAAGTGCAGAGCGCCCTCTTGGAGGCGATGCAGGAACGGCAGGTCACGATTGGCGAGACCTCCTTCAAACTGGAAGAGCCGTTCCTCGTGATGGCTACCCAGAACCCGATTGAGCAGGAAGGTACCTACCCGCTGCCCGAGGCACAGGTGGACCGTTTCATGATGAAGGTGATTGTGGACTACCCCAAGCAGGAGGAGGAGAAACTGATTCTGCGCCAGCATCTTGCCGCGGAATTCCCCACCACCCGCACCATCCTCGACCCACAGGACATCATCAAGGCACGCTCCATCGTCCGCGAAGTGTATGTGGACGAGAAGATCGAGCAGTACATCACCTCCATCGTCTTTGCCACCCGCTACCCCGAGGAGTACGGCTTGGGCAAGTTCCAGACGATGATCAGCTACGGTGCGTCACCGCGTGCCACTATCAACCTGGCCCTCGCCGCACAGGCCTATGCCTTCATCAAACGCCGCGGCTACGTCATCCCCGAGGATGTCCGCGCCGTCGCCTACGACGTGCTGCGCCACCGCATCGGCCTCACCTACGAAGCCGAAGCCGAGAACGTGCAAAGCACCGACATCATCAACGAAGTGCTGAACACCGTCGTCGTGCCGTAAGGAACGGAAATTTGAAAATTGAAAACGGAAAACGAAGGAGTTAAGAAACGAAGGAACTAAGAAACTAAGAAGTGAAGAAACTAAACATGGTATGAATTAACATCTTAACATCTTAACTTTTTAACTTCTTAACTCTGAACGAAACCTTTTACCCCATACTTTTAACTCTCAACTTTTAACTTGACAAACTTGATGAACCTTGTAACTTGCAACTGAGATGGAATCTTCAGAATTGATCAAGAAAGTGCGCCGTATCGAGATACGGACGCGGGCGCTGACCCAGCAGATTTTTGCCGGGCAGTACAAGAGCGCGTTCAAGGGGCGCGGCATGGCCTTCAGCGAGGTGCGCCAGTACAACTACGGCGACGATGTCCGCTTCATCGACTGGAATGTAACCGCCCGCTTCAACTCCCCGTTTGTCAAGATTTTCAACGAGGAACGCGAGATGACCGTCATGCTGCTCATCGACGTGAGCGGCTCCAACCTCTTCGGCACCCGCAAGCAGTTCAAAACCGACCTCATCACCGAGCTGGCCGCCGTCCTTTCGTTTTCCGCCATCACCAACAACGACAAGGTGGGCGTGATTTTCTTCAGCGACACCGTCGAGAAGTTCATCCCGCCTGCGAAAGGGAAAAGCCATATTTTGCGTATTATCAGGGAATTGCTGACCTATACGCCGTCGCAGCGGCAGACCGATATTTCCGAAGCGCTCCGCTATTTCACCAACGCCATCAAGAAGAAATGCACGGCGTTCGTCATCTCTGACTTTGTCGGCAGCGATTTCGAGCAGGCGCTGAAGATTGCGGCGAACCGGCACGACATCGTGGCCCTCCAGATTGCGGACAAGGGCGAGGCCGAAATCCCCAATCTGGGACTGTTGGAACTGCAAGACCCTGAAACGGGAAAGCGTTTCTGGGCCGACACTTCGTCACAAAAAGTCCGCGACAGCTATGCCAATTGGTGGACAACGTTGACAAACAATAATTTGGACATATTCCGTCACGCAGGCATCGATGTGGCGCAACTCTACACCGATGAGGACTACGTGCCGGCTTTGTCCGCACTTTTCGCCCGGAGAGGGTGATTTTTCAAGAATTTAAACTATCTGAACATGAAAAAACTGATACTAATTGTGACTTTATTGCTTACGATGGGCATCGCCTTCGGACAGGAGCAAAGACTCATTTATGAGAAAAGTGCCGAGGATGTGCTCCGTTGGCATGAGCTGTACGAACGGATGCGCACGGGCACGCCGCCGACCGCTCCTGTGGTCAATGTGGCGGAGTTCGAGCCCTCGCAGGGCGTGCTGATTGCCTATCCGCAGTATCAGGGCTTTGGAATACCCTATACCTTGATTGCGCAGATGGCCGAAATTGTGCCGGTCACCATCGCCATCAGCAGTTCCAACCAACAGAACCAGATTCGTAACACGTTGCAGAACAACGGGGTGAATGTGAACAACGTCAACTTCGTGGTAGGTGCCGTTGACAGCTACTGGGCCCGTGACTTTGGCCCGTGGTTCGTGATTGACGGCAACGACCAGTTCGGCGTGGCCGACTTCACCTACAACCGTCCCAGCCGACCCAACGACGATGCCCACATGGCCGTTATGGCGCAGTACCTCAACATCAACCATTATGACTTCCCGCTGGTACATACCGGCGGCAACTATATGACCGACGGATATGGGATGTCGGCCTCCACGGACCTTGTGTTCGAAGAAAATGATGATTTGACGGAGGCGCAGGTGCGCCAGTTGGTGAACGACTATCTTGGTGTTGAAACCTATCATGTGACGATAGACCCGCAAGGCGACTACATTGCACACATTGACTGCTGGGGAAAGTTCCTGGATGTGGACAAGGTGCTGATTGCACAGCTCCCGCAGGGTGCCAACCGCTATCAGGAGTACGAGGATGTGGCCAACTATTTCGCCAACGCCACCAGTTCGTGGGGCAACAAGTACCAGGTCTATCGTGTTTTTGAACCGGGCAGCGTGGTGAGCAATGCCCGCACGCCCTATACCAACAGTCTGATTCTCAACGATCATGTGTTTGTGCCTGTGACAGGTGCTTCCTATGACGACGATGCCATTGAGGTGTACCGTCAGGCGATGCCGGGCTATACCATTGTCCCGATTATGGAGAAAAGCAGTGCTCCGTGGGAGAATACCGATGCGCTCCACTGCCGCACCCACGAGATTGCCGACTTGGGAATGCTGCGAATGGTCCACTATCCCACGTTGGGCGCGCAGCCTTTCGACTCCGTGTTCACGTTCAGTGCCGACCTTACGGCGTACAGCGGCGAGAACATCATCGCCGACTCCACCCGCATCCACTACCGGATTATCAGCGAGGGCGACACTACGCAGTGGCTCACCTCCCAGATGTACCCGACGGGCGGCAAGACATGGCAGGGTTCCATCGAAGGTATCACCGACACCTGCGAGGTGCAGTACTACCTTGCCTCTGCCGACCATTCGGGCCGTTTCGTAAATCACCCGTACATCGGCGCTCCCGACCCGCACATATTCACGGTTGCCGTGAATACGAATACAGATGATCCCGAGGATCCTGAAGACCCGGAAGACCCGGAAGATCCGGAAGATCCTGAGGATCCGGAAGACACCACCGGCATAGCGGCATTTGATGAGGCCGCTTACGCCATCGCTCCGAATCCCGCCAGTGGCTTGTTCGTTGTTAACACGCCCGGCGCCACCGAACTCACGGTCTTCAATACGATGGGGCAGGTTGTTGTGCACCAACAGGTTGTGGGTATGGATGCCGTGACGGTGAATGCCACCGACTGGCCCGCCGGCACCTATGTGGTGGCCATTGTCACCGAGAGCGGCAAGGTGGTGCGGAAGAAGGTTCTGGTGCAGTAAATAAACGGCTATGACCTACAGCGACATCATCAACGAGATTTTCACCGCGCTGCCGATGTACCACAAGGTGGGCAGCAGTGCCTACAAGGAAGGCCTTGAAAATATTGAGGCGTTGGCCACTATCGTGGGCAATCCGGAGCGGAAACTGCGCTGCATCCATGTGGCCGGCACGAACGGAAAGGGTTCGGTAACCCATTTGCTTTCATCGTTTTATCAAGAAATGGGAAAGAAAGTGGGACTGTACACATCGCCGCATCTCATTGACTTCCGCGAGCGCATCAAAATCAACGGGGAGATGATTCCCGAGGAGGCGGTCGTGCGGTTCTTTGAAAAGTTCCAGCCCGAGTTCCAGAAATTGGAACCTTCCTTTTTTGAGATGACGACGGCGTTGGCGTTCTACTATTTTGCAGAAGAAAAAGTCGATATCGCCATCATTGAGGTGGGTTTGGGCGGCCGTCTGGATGCCACCAACATCATCACGCCCATTGCCTCGGTGATAACCAATATCTCGCTGGAACACACGCAGTTGCTGGGTGACACGTTGGCGAAGATCGCTTTCGAGAAGGCGGGCATCATTAAACCGAATGTGCCTGTCGTCATTGGAAGGGAACAGCCCGAAACAATGCCTGTTTACCGGCAGCGTGCCGAGGAGCTGTCGGCCCCGCTCCACACCGCCGGAAATATTACCGTACGCCCGGAAGTGTCGGAAAGTCCGCGCTACCGCCGCGTCACCATCACCGATGGCAGCGATGTGATAGGGGAGGGCATCCGTCTGCCGCTGGCGGGCGACTGCCAGATGGAGAACGTCGGCACGTTTGTGCGGACGGCGCAGGTGTGCAACCCCGACCGCCCCGACTTGAACCGGCTGATTGTCAGGGCTGTCGAGCATGTTTTGGACAACACGCACCTGATGGGACGGTGGCAGGTTATCGATGAGAAGCCGCTCACCATCTGCGACACGGGCCACAACAGCGGCGGTTTTGCGTACATCGCCGCACAGCTGGAGCGTTTGGAATGTCGCCGGCTGCATGTGGTCATCGGCTTTGTCAGCGACAAGGACGTGGACAGCATCATCCGGCTGCTGCCGAAGCGTGCCGACTACACGGTGGTGCGTGCCAGCGTGGACCGGGCGATGGATCCGCAGCTGCTGGCGGACAAGATGCTTGCCGCGGGTTTGAGCGTGCGGGTCAGCGATGGAGGTGTCTTTGAAACCTACGGCAAGGTGAGGGACGAGGCGGGCCCGGAGGATGCCATCTACATCGGGGGCAGCACCTTCGTGGTGGCGGACCTGCTGGCGGGGTTTGTTAAAAACGGAAATTTATAAGATTTTGCTATGAAAAAGATAAAAACAGCGGTTATTCTTATTGTATGCGTTGCAATCGGTTGGGTAGCGTATGGAATGTTTTCGTCCAATTCTTCTATCCGGGAGGAAATTAAAGAGAAATATGAGAAGATCAAGGGTGGGGCGAAAAAGTCTGTGAATTTTAGCACGGATAATCTGGAAATTCCGGCTCATTCCAAAGACGAAGATATTATTGTGCATTCGGCTTATACCACGTCGTACAATCATACAACATTGATACCCAATTGGGTAGCGTACGAATTAACCAAATCGGAAGCGGAGGGTGAAATTCCGCGCGGTGAGACGTTCATGCAGGATCCTGATGTCAAGGGACGTCAGGCCGACCTCGTTGACTATAAGGGCTCCGGGTGGGACCGCGGCCACATGGCACCCGCTGCCGACATGAAATGGAGCCATGAAGCCATGCGCGAGAGTTTCTATCTGTCCAATATGTGTCCGCAGAACCACACCTTGAATGCGGGTGACTGGGAGCGGACGGAGCGTATGGGCCGCCGCCTTGCCAACGAGTATGGCAATGTCTATATTGTATGCGGCCCCCTATTCACGACCAACCAGTACGGTCAGATCGGGCCCAACCATGTCCATGTGCCCGATGCTTTTTTCAAGGCGTTCCTGATAGAGAAGGACGGTGATTTCGCTGCCATCGGTTTCAAGATGGACAACAGCGAGGTCTCGCAGCCGCTGAAGTCCGCCTCCATGTCTGTGGATGACCTCGAAGAAATCATTGGCCGCGACCTCTTCCCGAATCTTCCGGACTCTATCGAGAACGTGATTGAGTCAAAGATTGTCAAGAAATATTGGGGAATCTAGTTCACCATTCCGCCGCGAGCGGAGCGAAGCGGCGGAACTTTATTGTGACTCAATGCGATATATCTTCACCGTATCTCTGACATCTATCATAGGATAGAAGATTTCTATGGAATCCATAATGTCAATGGAATTGGACGCGAGCCAGTAGGTGTATTCACCATGGGTGTTGAATGAGTCCGTGGCGAATTGAATACCATTTGGCAAGATGAAAACTTCCCAATGCATCACTTTGTTTTTGATTGGGTCTCTTATGAGTTCGCAAGTGAGCCGGTACATCGGCTGTCCTTCGAACTCCACGAGCGAAATCTCATCGAAATAAGAACCTGAACTCCCTGAAGTTATAGTGTCGGAACCATCCTCCAGATTAACAACAATTTGGTTGAATTCAGTGCTGATGAAAGAAAAAGGCAATCCTGCATCTTTTAATCTCTCATTGTTTGATTCCGCATATTCCACGCATCTATAAACGGGCACGCGTTTCATCACTTTCATTGGCTTGAAATCAAGGGCTTTCCATAGATAGTCTTCAAAATAACCATTTTCTGCTGACTCCAAAGAACAGGCGCAATGGTTTTTCACGGGAAGCGACGGATATACTTCGTGGTAAAGCAGAAGACGGCTTTCAAGTGTCATTCCTTCCAGAGGATCTTTGTCGCCCGTAAGCCGCATTCCAATCACCATGGCTGGGTCGTGCAGGGGCGGACGCCAGCCGTCGAAGATGCAGATGCGGGTATGGTAGCGGAAGTGCATCCCCAAAATCCGTTCGGTCATCGGGTTCTTTGTGTTGTATTCCCCTCGTCTAATCTTCTTGGCCGCAGTGGAGAAAAGAATTGCCGACACAATGGCGAACACCACGCACACGGTTATACCGGCAAAATACCATGGTCTTGATTGTTTGCGGACAGGATGTTTCACATTCCGCCAAACCAGTAAAAATATGAACAAAATGGATACTGGAAATAGAATGACTAGAATTCCAGAGAAAATCACCCAATAGAAGAACACCCCCGTGCTGATTCCGCAAATAAATGCGTTGAACCACCAAAGGGATGTTTTTTCCATCCACGTAAAGGTGACCATATTGACGAAACAGATAATCTGTACCATCATCGCCCACGGCACAAAGACACAAAAACCGCCGTTGTAAGTGATATTGAGCCATATGGAAATGGCGATGAGGATGATATTCAGAATAGGGATGATTGCATGCCAATTCTTGTCATAATTCTTTTGAAGGAAAGACACTATTTTTTTCATGGCGGGGAAAGATTTCAACTATTCCCATTAACGATGGAGCGGGGTATTTATTTTGGATGGAGGTTCCGCCTCCCAGCGGTCGGCGGAATGGTGCGGCTGACTTCCGCGGCAGCATCTGCAGTGCTCTTTCTTCTACTACCCCGGCCTACGGCCACCCCTTCTACATAGAAGGGGAATTGCCTGCCGCCCGCGGTGGTTGAGCTTGTCGAAACCACCGCTGCACGTTGGGTTGATAAAATCTCACCTCTCCGAGGTGAGTGCAAATAAACAAACATTCTCGAAAATACGGAGCGTTACCGAAGTCGCACGCCGCCTTGCGATTTTTGCCGTTAAGAAATTGTGTCGTTTCAAGCGTGAAGAAACGCGAGCTGTCCGAAGCAGCGCGAACGAAGTGAGCGGTGCAAGTTTTCGCGTTTTAGCGAGAAACGGCCAATTTTAGGTAAAAATCGTGCAGCGGCAAAGCGCATTTCTTTTCGTCTATTTTCTTTGGGCAAGAGCAAAGAAAATGGACAAATATAACCGAAGGTACTAATCCATCATTTAGTGCTGACAAAACCAGTAGTGTTTTGTCTTCATTGTTTTTGGCAATATTGGCCTACTTCTGGTACCCCCTCGCCTCAAACACCACGTTCCCTTTGATTGCCTCTTTCGGCACGAACTTTACTCGCTTCGGTTCTTTCGGCAGCAATGTGAAGTAGTTGTCCTCAAAGTACCCGTCCACGTTGGCCGTCAGCTCCACACCGTACTGCAGAACGCTGCTGCTGACTTCCACCGTGGTGTCGTCGATGCGGCGCACGGTGATGGGAGCTTTGGGTAAATCCAGCTGTCCCGGATAACAGAAAAACCGCACCTTTTGGGCGAGCACGTTGCCGTCGTTGTCCAAACATTCAATTTGTAAGTAAGAATGGTTTAAATTAGTATGCGCTATCGGGAAGTCAATGAAATGTTTGGATTTCAAAGAGGTGATTTCTTGTTTTGTAGTGGTTTGCGATGAAATGATTGTGCCGTCCATCTGGAATAGTGTCAGTCTCAGCTGGCAGGAAAGTTTTTCGTTGCGGTCGCTGACAACATAAATCGGTAGTTTTCCGTCTTGCATCGTGTCGCAGGCGATGATGACGGGGGCAAACTGCCGCTTCATCTCGTAATAGAGGGCTTTGCGTCTTCCGTAGTAGTCGATGGCGCTCCACGAGGCCACAGGCCAGCAGTCGTTGAGCTGCCACACCAGCGTGCCCATGCAGTAGGGAGCGCGGCGGCGGTGCTCTTCTATCGCCATGCCAATTCCGTAGGCTTGCACCAGCTGACTGACATAGACGTAATCTTCCAGATTGTCAGGACGATGGAAATACTGGTTCATCGCCTTGTCGATGATCTGTACGCCGCGGGCATGCTTCTGGTGGTTGTTCAGTTCGGGACTTCCGAGATGCAGGGCCGTGTCGGGCATCACGGTCTGAAGGGTGCGGATGTCGGGATAGCTTTGGAAACCGTACTCCGACATGAAGCGGCCGGTTTTCTGGTACCACATCTCGAAAGGCAGTTCACCCCACCACACGCCCCAATAGTGAGAGTCGCCCTCGGTGCAGCACTCGGGATGTCCCCAGCCCCACAGCGGCGAAGTGGGAATATAGGGCACGCCTGCTCCATACGTTTTGACAACATTAGCCAACAGTGTATCAAAAAGATAGTGCATGTCGTGGTCGAGCTGCTCCCGTTGTTCGGGTGTGTAGTTCGCCTGCCAGCCCCAGTCTTCCCAGCCGTTTTTCACCTCGTTGTTGCCGCACCACAGCACAATGCACGGGTGGCGACGGAGGCGCTTCACCTGCTCTTTCGCTTCTTTTTTCACATTGTCAATAAAAGATTTGTCTCCCGGATAAAGTGTGCCGGCAAACATGAAATCCTGCCACACCATAATGCCCATCTCATCACACAAATCATAGAAGATGTCGGGTTCGTAGATGCCGCCGCCCCACACTCGTATCATGTTGATATTTGCATCTTTGCACGCCTGCAAAAGCTCACGGTAGCGTTCTTCGGTCATCCTGTGCGGGAAGAAGTCGGCGGGAATCCAGTTCACGCCTTTGGCGAAAACGGGTTTCCCGTTAATAACAAACTCAAAGGACTGGCCAATGGAATCTTTGGTTTGACGCAATTCTACGGAACGAAAACCAGCTTGAATCGCCAGCGAATCCACCTTTTTACCACATTGTAGTGTCATGACCACATCATGAAGACAAGCATTTCCGCTTCCATTGGGTTCCCAGCGTGTTTTATCAAGATATTTCCATTCTGTGTTACTTTTGTAATGTACTTCAGACCAATAATTAACACTCGCAGCTGAAGGGAGACGAAATCCATCATCACTATTGCTTTGTGTGAAAATTTTGCCATCAATTTTAATGGAATAGGATAAAGCTTTCCCTTTGCCATTTTTTGATAAAATCGCATACGAGTGAAGCGTGTGAAGGTATGGATGACTTGTCTGGGGAAGGTTAAATGTTGGACAGAAAATACTCTTCTCATCAGCAGTGATAAACGCTCCCCCCGTGATGCCGCAGGTGGTGAGTTTCGGGCCCCAGTCCCAGCCCGACTGGTAGGGCGGCATACGGAGCCACGCGCGCTCCTCGGGGAGTGCGTACGGGACGGAAGCTTTCCGTTGGTCAATGATCTGCTGTGCGGGGGTGAAGCGCACTTCGATAAGGTTGTAGGTGCGGATTTTCTTGTCCAGAGGGAAACGCCATGTGCGGTAGGCGTTGTCCATTACGTTTGTATTGTCTTGATGATAAAGCGGTTGGCCGTTCAGGAAGATTTCGGCATACCCCGTCACACCCTCCAAAACCAGCTCCAAATTTTTCTTGAAGGGAAGTTCGTCTTTCCAGACCTCGCAGGTGTAGGTGCAGGGCACGTACGAGAGCCACTGGAGGGTTTCTTCGTTGGTGCCGTAGAACGGGGCGGGGATCCTCCCGTTGTCAAAGAGGTCGGTGTGGAGGCATCCTGGCACGCTCACGACCAGCGACGTGGCGTAGGCCGTGTCGGCTGGGTCGGGACAGGTGAGCCGCCATTGTTTGAGAAGAACCGTGCTCTGCTGCGCCATCGTGCCGAGGCAGGGGAGTAGGAAGAGTAGGAAAAGTGCGATATGGTTGATTTTCAGTTTCATTCTTCAATAGCGCGATAAGTAAAATTGAATATTGGAGGGTTGGAGGGACTGGAATTATACTGATGATACATAGATTGTGGAAGTCCCTGCTCATTGTATTCATACCCCCATGTTTCATGTCCATTACTAAAGCGTGTCATATTATGGGGCGATATCATTCGGATATAGGTGGGATAAGTGGTGCCTTGTCCAAATATGGGTTCATACACAAAGGCGTTGTCCATATTGAAGTTTGGCCGGGACTGATTGTCGTACTCATATTCGTTTGTCCGAAGATAGCAACCACCTGTAGGCATTCCATAGTTATCCATTTCAGCCATGCGAATATGCTCTTTCACGACATTGCCGTCCATATCATATTCAAGGATGGTGTAAAAATCAGGATTATTAAGATTGTATATGCTGTCCATCAAACCATTTCTATACGCATAGTAGGTTGTATTGTTCCCGTTTGTGGTTTTTTCTAATCTCCCTTGTTCATCGTAAAAAAATAACACATTTGAAATGCTGGCTCCGTCAAGTATCGTTGTTATTCTATGCACCTGTTCTCCTTCGTATTCGATAGTGTCAATATAAATAGAAGTTTTCACTTGATTGCACTCTTCAAATGTAACATGAAGAATACGTTTGATAAGACGATAGTGGTCGTCATACTGATACACAGCTTCTTTATGATTCGTTGGACCATTATACCATGAGATGGATTCTACGACATATCCTGTGCGGTTCATGGGCTTGGGCCATATCTGTTGAGGATTCTCATCTTGTGATTCCGAAGGGACGGGTGTGTCAGCAATGTCTTTTTCGCATGATATAAGACAGAGAAAAGCACACAATATTGTGCTGATAATCCATATTCTTTTCATTTGCATAGGATAAAAAAACGCTGCAAAGGTACAAAGAATTTTTATCGGAAGAAATATCGTACTTTTGCACCCGTTAAATTTCATCCTATGAAAAAAGGAATCGCGTTTATCATACTGTTTTTGGCGTCGGCATTGTCAACCGGCGTCTTCGCCCAGAAAGTCTATTCATGCCAATATAGGTCCGATGCGGATGTGAAAGTATTTGTGACAGAGTACAAATCCGATGCCGACCTTGTGGTGTATGAGACAAAGTATCGCTCGGATGTCAACGGCAACACGGGCGTTTGGTATTTCTGCGAGTATAAATCGGATGCCGACACGAAGATTTTCTTCTGCGACTACAAGTCGGACGCCGACATCGTCATCTATTTCTCGAAGTACAAATCGGATGCGGGCTGGGTGAAGAACGAGAAGAAGCATCTGATGTACAAGAAGAACTAATTGGTTTCAAGTATGTTGCAATCCCATTTTTCTCCAGATCCTTCCGTCATAGAGTGCGGGTGCGACGAGGCGGGTCGCGGTTGTCTGGCCGGTCCTGTGGTGGCTGCCGCCGTCATCCTGCCGCCCGACTACACCAATCCCCGCATCAACGACTCCAAGCAGCTCAGCCGCAAGGTGCGGGAGGAACTGCGGGCGGAGATCGAGCGGGACGCGGTTGCCTACGCCGTATGCTTCGTTTCCGAAAAGGAGATTGACGAACTGAACATCCTTTATGCCTCCATCACCGCAATGAACCGCGCTGTGCAGCAGCTTTCCGTGACCCCGCAGCTCCTGCTGATCGACGGCAACCGCTTCCAGAACAAAACCGGCATCCCGTATCATTGCATCGTGAAGGGCGATGCCACCTACCTGTCGATTGCCGCCGCCTCCATCCTCGCCAAAACCTACCGCGACGAGCGGATGATGGCGCTGGATGCGGAATATCCGGTCTATCAGTGGGGGAAGAACATGGGCTACCCCACGCCCGAGCATCAGGACGCGGTGATTGAGCACGGCCTTTCGCCCTACCACCGCCGCAGTTTCCACCTGAAACGATTGACGCAACCGACATTGTTTTAAATCTTTATAACGATGAAAAAAAGAATTGTCCTTTTTGTATGTGCTATCAGCATTTTATGCAGCCAAACCTTGTTTGCGCAGAAACCCCACAGCGATTTGTACAACGAAATCGGGGTGGATGCCGGACCTGTCTCCATTGTCGGCGGGGTGGTTTACGGCTCCATCGGTTTCTGGACTGCACTGGGCGGGGGAATCAGCCACAAGCCAGTGAAGATGAACCTGTACGGCTGTTATAACCTGCACTACTATTACCAAGTGACGCACTGGTGCCAGGTGGGTATGAAGACCGTGGTGGAGGGTTCCAAACTGACATACTATACCGACACTACTCGGATGGTGATCGACCATATCAATCAGGATGTGCTCCTTTCCTTCATGCCGAGCGTTCGTTTCACCTATCTCAACCGGCCATGGGTGCGGCTGTACTCGTCGGTGGATGTGGGAGTTGGTTTTTTCCTCTCCTCCACAGCCAGTAGCGACGGTAAATCCGGCAACAATGTGCTTTTTGCCTTCAACATCACGCCGATAGGGGTGAGCGTGGGCAAGAAATTCTATGGACTTTTCGAACTGAACGCCGGCTACGATTCCATCTTCAAGGTGGGAATAGGGGCGAGGTTCTAATCTTGACGTCCCAAAATCTGTAGGGCTGTCATAATATGGCAGCCCTACAACCGAACGTTACAAACCATTCATGGCAGACCGTAGAGACGTTTCATGAAACGTCTCTACAACAGAACGTAACGAATTTTTCCCAGAAAATGTAGAGACGCGATTCATCGCGTCTCCATAACCGAACGAACACCCCTGCCCAGAAATTTATTCCCCGATTTGCCCGCACACCTACGGCGTGCGTATTCGCCGTGTTATGCCGCTACGCTACCGGGGCCTGCACCCCTAACGGGGTGCGCGTAAATAGAAACCGTCCCGATACCACGCCGGCAGTCCGTTAGGACTGCTTGCCTCGTTAGGCGCAGGATTTGTGCGGGGAAAAATCGCAGGCCGTAGGCCTGCGGGCAGGAAAAAAACGTTACATCGTCCATTCCCCCTTGCACTTTGCCTCACCCTTCGTCTTGAATGCTAAGGTTTTTTACGTACAATGGAAAAAACAATATATACAATCAGAAAAACAACAATGTAAGTACCTACAATTAGAATGCTGATTTTTGAACCATTCAACAAAATCTCGCTTCCATTTATATGGAGTATAAGGTTAGTTCCGATGGTGTATTCAAAAAATACCATCAAAGCACAAAGCAATGTTGCAAAGAGGGAGGCCCATATTCTGGAAGAATGTCTCCTGGCCTTTTTATAACTATTGAGAGGAAGTTCAAGATAATAATCATAAATTCCCATGCTTTCGTCCAGTAAACCTTGAGCACGATCCATCTCCTCCTGTATCTCTTTGCCTCTGTAACTTCTTTGCGACAAACGTCCATCCATATTCTTTCTTAATCCCTCATCTTCAATGATTTTATTACATTCATCTAATCTGTTTTTCTGCTCTATCAATGTTTTTTTTGCTGACTGCATTTTTTCAAATTGATACAAAGCGAGTTCGAATTTTCTGTGCATCCAGTGTCTATCATCACGCAAAAACAGCACTAAATTCCATATAAAACACACAAGAAAAATAGCGAGTAAAATGATGTATAAATATTGTGCTATGAATATAGATACAAAATAAATGATCACACCAAATAGTAGTAGGGCTAATCCTTGACCAGTATCTGTATTTTTTTTCTTTCGACCCATGATGTGGTTGATTATGTGAGCAATTAACAATTTTATCTATTCCACTGTAATCATTACTTCGGAGAAACCGAATGCTTTAAACATCTCTGTCAGGCGCTTGATGCCTGTTTCAGTTGCTTTCTCCAAAATTCCCTCTTTGATGGCATCGTTCTTGACTTGGTCAATGGCTCGATTCTCCACTTCCACCACCTTTTCATGATCCCAAGTGCCATCTTCAATGTAGATGTCGAAATCGGACGGATTGACGATGACATCGAAAATTTCCGCCTTTGGAAGTATCAAAGAAAGGGTGTCGCCAGTGATAGTTATCTTATCCTCATCCAGCTGGTCAAGGCGGAATCCTGCACGCACCGTTCCGTTGGCCACGATTACAAGTTGGTCACTCATCAAATCCTTTGAGTCTTTTCCAAACCAACCGGCTACCGTTTTTCCAGCTGAATTATCCACGACCGAACTGGCTTTGCTTTCTTGTAAAATAATCTCCTCATAGTAGCACGCGGATGTGAATTCGGAAATCTTTTTAATTTCGGTAACGACATTGGCGGTCTTATCAATGGAAAGTTCGTCTTTCTTGCCAAATACACCCAATTTATACAAAACAAAAGCGCCACCGGCCAATATAACGATTGCTACTACAGCAATAATAATTCCTTTTATCTTTTTCATAACTATTCAAATTTAATGGTTGCCATTTCAAAACCGAGTTGACCCAACAGTGCCTTGAAGAAAGAGGAGGCGTTTTTCTCCGCATCAGCGAGAATACCGAGATTGGGTACGTCTTCACGTATGTCCTTTTCTCCTAACTGCAGTAGTTTATTGCGGTCGGAGGCGGAGAAGTTGGAACGGAAAGTCGCCACCTTCTCGTAGGCCAGCACGGCTTTTTCCGGAGGCATGTTGAAAGAAAGAAGCTCTGCCTTGGGCAGTGTTAGCACGATGGATTTCTGCTCCTCGTTGATACTCACCTTTGTCGCATCGAACTTGCTCATATCGATGCCAGCCTTCAGGTATGCCGTACATTTGAAGAGGATCTTCCGATCCCCCAATTTGTACCATTCTGCATCATCAGAAGCTTTCACAACCTTTTCAATGGTGTACTCGACCGAGCCCAACTCAGCGACTTCACTCATTTCCGACATCTTCTGGTTCAGCTTCTTCTCCAGTGATGTCTTTCCCGCGTCCTGGTTCGTACAGGATACGGCCAGCAGCATTGTGACTGCTGCGATTAGATAAAACAATCGTTTTTTCATAGATAAAATGGTTTGATATTATTTAATTGTTTTCACCTACTCTCTTATGGATTTTCGGCGTGCTCCATATTGATGATAATTACTCTTTATTTACCTCCTTCCAAAACGCCTATCTAATGTGCCATCCTTTTTGTAGTGGTACACGGGTGCAATTATGACCAAAATTATAAAAATAACACAAGACCAAAAAACTGCTTTTTTAGAATATGTTTTACAGTCTTTTAAGTATGGTGTCGCCACATAACCCTCAATGCCTCCTTGTTCAATTTTTGTCCAATCATCACCTTGTTCCAATACAGAGACAGAGTCACCTGTTTTCAATTTTCCGATTACCTGTCCTTCAGGTGTTTCGCGAATATTTACAGTTGTTTTAGCTGTGCAGCGGGTGAGGTCTTTACAGCTATGCATTGTCAAAGCAACAAGGCAAAAAAGTGGAATAATAAGAAAAATCGTTAATCGTTCCATTTTGTGTAAGTATTTATTTTGTTTTGCCTACTCTTTTATGGATTTTCAGCATACTCCGTATTGATGATAATCTTTTTCTACTTTGCAAAATCACAACCCTTATTCTCAATCTGTTAGTTTTTTGGGTTCTTTTCAGCGTTGTCCGTAGAAGTTCATAAAAGGGACAATAAAAAATCGTGAACTTCTATTATCTGATTCTGAGGCTCTGGTAAACCCTTAATGCAAATAAGAAAAGCCCACGATTTACTCGTGAGCATTCTCTCTTTTCTCGTGCATTAAGTGTTTGAAATTTACCAGATTCCAGAATCAAAGAGAAAAGCGAAAACGCTTTATATATGTCTGTTTATATTGGTGTGTTCTATTCTATAGGCGGGTGGTTTTGGGTTTGTAATTTTTTATTTTGTTGAGACGGTGCGTGCACCGTCTCAACATTGGGTTCGTATGGTAAAAGGTAGAAGGTAGGAGGTAAGAGGTATGAAGTAAAAGGTGGGAGGTTGTTCGGTTATATTTCGGAAAGATATTGCTTCAATTGAGGTAAATTAATAGTGACAATGCTCCAAATGGTTTGGTCGTCAACACCAAAGTACTCATGGACAATGAGATTCCGCAATCCAATGATACGCGCCCATGGTACGTCAGGATGTTCAGTAAGAAAACTCTCACTTAATCCATTGGCCGCTTCTCCAATAATCTCCAACTGATGCAATGTCGCATTGAACATCATTGAGTTGTTGGCAAATGAATCCTTATCAGCACCTTGAATGTAATTTTCTATCTCCTTGATTGCATCCAATATGTGTAAAACTCGAACCGAATCGGAGATCTTAGCATTCATAAAGCAATTTTTTATCTGTATCAATAAAAGGTTTGATGTATTTGGACACCCCTCGTGAAGAAACCAAGTCGATGGATTTTTGCAAAAGTGATTGTAAATCCAGCTGCATCTGCACGAACTCCAATCCTACGGGTTTGGAATAATCCAAGTCCACCAGAATGTCCACGTCGCTGTCAGGCGTTTCCTCACCGCGGGCATACGAACCGAACAACCAAGCCTTCAGCACGGGCTGGGTTTTGAAATAGTCCTGAATGGTCTTGATCATTTCGGCATCCATAACAACGGGAGTTTTGCGGCGGCAAAGATACTGATTTTTTTGAATCTTTTTTAACGCTGTGCAATACTCACTTTTTTGTCAAGCTGGCGCAGAATCGCTTTCCTCCATGCCTTGATTCTCTGCGCTTTTTCGCTGTGAATGAAGCGGTTCTCGGCGAACACGGCTAAACAGGCAGTCAGGTAGTAGAGTGTGCCTTGTATGGTCATGGCGATGATTTGCGGCTGGATGGTGGATAGGTCGCCGCCCGCTGTGTTGAGGTTGATGAACGCCTGGCAGCCGAAGGTGGACGGCAGCAGGTAGGAGAAGCATTTCCAGATGAAGGGGAAGGAGGTCGTCGGCCACGAGAAACCGGTGAGGAACATCGCCACCGGCGACATCACCAGCAGCAGGATGAAGACGGTTTCACGCCGTGTGATGAACGAGCTCCATGTGGAGCAGAAGAAGACACAGTCGGTGATGAAAAACAGCAGCAATACCAGAATATCCCAGAAACTGCCCCGCTGCGGGAAATCGAAAAGGGCGGGCACAATGAAGGCAATGTACATTCCGATAGCGACATAGAGCAGTCCGTAGGCGAAGCCGCGGCCTAATACCACGCGGTTGATGCCAACCCCTTCCAAGTTGCTGGGCAGGAGGGCGAAACTTCGGTGCTCCTCGCGCTGCGTCCCCGCCAGCATCGACATCCCGTAGAACATCGTCTGCTGCACCACCATCAGCAGTGCCGCCGACAGGAAGAAGATGGTGTAGGAGAAGGTGCGGTTGTAGGGGTTGTTCTCTTCGTAGGGGATGGCCGACACCAACTGCATGCTCTGCTCCTCAGTGAACCCCGCCGCGGCATACCGCTCAATCTGTATTTTGCCGATTTCGTGCAGCATCACGAAGTTGGCGCCCATCATCAGGTTCTTGTAGTAAAGGAAACTGCTCATGTCGGCATAGATGGAAAGGGTGGCGGTCTCCATCCTCGCCAGCTTTTGTCCGAAATCTTTCGGGAAATAGATGATGCCGTTCACTTTCCGCTGCTGGAACAGCTGTTCCGCCTCCGCCATGGTGGCGCACCGGTAGGCAATCTCCAGTTCCCGCGTCGCGTCCACCTCGCGGATGTAGCGGCGGCTTTCGGCACAGTTGGCATCATCGACCACAGCCACCGCCACATCCTCCAGCACCCCATTGTAGTACATGAGGTTGTAAAGCAGCGGATAGCCCAACGCCCCGATGGTGAAGATGATGAGCACCCCGCCGTCATGGATGATCAACTTCCACTCATGGCAGCAGATTCCCCAGAAATCTTTCCACCATTGTGTTACGAAATGCTTGATATGGGAAATGGTCTTCATCGTCGGTCATTTTTTGGGGTAGTCCATGTTGATATAGGCGTTTTCCAACCGTTTTAGGATAAAAACGGGGAGAAACAGGAACAGCAGCAGGTGTATGGCTTCCTGGTACCAGCCAGCGAATCCGCTGGCGAACATCGCCTCCTGAACGTAGAAGAGGTAGTAGTGCCGTAGCGGGAAAATGGTGGAGATGCCTTGCAGGAATGGCAGCATCGCCTCCACCGGCAAGGTGAATCCCGCCAGTGAAAAACCCAGCACGCTGTACAAGGCGCCGATGCTGATGGCGAACCGGCAGACGGGGATCAGTCCCACGATGGTGAGCGCCACCGATTCGCAGGCGAGTATCATCAGGAACATATTGAGGAACATGTTCCAGATGGAACCGGCCAAAGGATATCCTAACCAACTGTATAACAGGAGAATCATTGACAAGCCGACGGATGTGAAGTAGAGGGTGTAAACCAAAAGCTTGCCCGATACGGCATTGAGGATGGAACCTCCCGCCGTTTCCATCAGATGGTTCGAGGTGCTGTATTTCAGCTCGGTGCCGAAGGCGTAGATGGTGACCAAGATGATCATCATCTGCAAAAGCCCCGGCAGAAGCAGGTTGTTGAGATAGACCCCGTAGTTGGTCATCGGGTTGCCGATGCGGTGTACGTCGATGTTGACGGGACGGAGCCGCCCCATCATGTCGTGCTCGCTTACGCCCTTTGCTGTGAGTATCTGTTTCTGCACGGCCCCCGATGTCAGGTTGATCATGGTGAGGATGTCCTGATAGGCGAGGGAGCCGCCCACGAAGTAGAGTCCGTTGACGTAGAAGGTGAAAGTGGGGCGGCGGAAGGCCTGGATGTCGGCGGAAAAGTTGTCGGGAATCACGCACACGGAGGTCACGTCGCCGCGCTGCATAGCCTCCCGCGCAGTGCGGAAATCGTCGAAACGCACCACCTCACCCAGCTGCGTGGCATCCAGCTGGCGGGTGAAGTTGCGGGAAAGGGACGACCTGTCGTAGTCCACCACCCCGATCGGCAGTTTCGAGGGAAGCCCCGCCTTGAAGAAGGTGAGGAAGAAGATGCTCCCGAACAGAATCACCCCCAGCGACCCCACAAAGTAGATGGGGCGCTGCGCCCAGATCCGCAACTCCCGAAGAGCCACCGCCTTGACGTACTTCCACATAGCGCTTTACCTTTTGATGATGGCGGTCATTCCGGGACGAAGCCCCTCCACATACTGGTCGGGGAGTGCCCGTACCTCGAAGGTCTTGGCGTCATACTGTCCCGTTTCCTTGGTCGCCTTCCAGGTGGCGTACGACTCGCGCACCGCCATGTAGTTGACCGTGGCGGTACACTCCTTGCCGTCCAGGGCGGGGATGGTGAGGGTAAGGCGGTCGCCGACCTTCATGCTTTTCAGGTAATCCTCGCGGATGTTGAAGGTGAACCACGCGTCCGTCAGGTCGGTGACGGTCATCACGGGTGCGCCTTGGCCCACTAGTTCACCCACTTTGGGGTAGATGGCGGACACCACGCCGTCGGCGGGGGAGGTGAGGTACAGTTCCTCTAGATAACCCTGCACTTCGGCCATGGCGCCCTGGGTCTGGCGCACCACGGCCAACGCCGCGTCCTTGTCCTCCTGTCGCGCACCGTTCACCGCCATGTCGTACTGGCTCTTGGCGGCTTTGGTCTGCGCCACCGCTGCGTCGTACTTGGCTTTCACCTCATCGTACTTCTGTGCGCTCACCACTTTCTGGTCGAAAAGCCGCTGCATGCGGTCATACGACTTTTTCATCACATCCTCTTGCACGATGGCCTGTTGCCATAGTTCGTAGGCGCCGGCAATCTGTTCCTGGCGGGCTCCGTTTAGGGCTTTGTTTCGCTGGGCCATGGCTGCGTCGCGGAGGGCGCCCACCTGCTGCAGCTTCGCCTTCACTTCGGGGCTCTCGATGTAGGCCACGGTGTCGCCCTTGTGTACCGTTTGTCCCTCTTTCACGTAAATCTCCTCAATACGTCCCGGCACCTTGCCCGACACGCGGTATTCCGATGCCTCTGCCTCGCCCTG
>JAEEQA010000113.1 GCA_016285085.1 Bacteroidales bacterium | reverse complement strand
AAAGCCGATGTTGCGGTTGCGGAACTCCGCCAGCTCCTTGTCCGACAGTTTGTAGAGGTCGGTGCCGTCCATCAGCACGCGCCCTCCGTCGGGACGGTCGAGCGTGCCGATGAGGTGCAGCAGGGTCGATTTTCCAGCGCCCGACGCACCGACAATCGTCACCACCGACGAGTCGGCAACTTCCAGATTGATTCCTTTCAGCACCTTCAGCGTGCCGTAACTTTTTTGCAGGGATTCTACAACAACCATAGGGGATTTTATTTATTTGAAGATTTGATGCTCACTTCGTTCGCATTTGAAAATTTGAGGTTCGCTTTGCTCACATTTGAAGATTTGAGGCTCACTTCGTTCGCATTCAAAGATTTGAGGTTCGCTTTGCTCGCATTGGAAGATTTGATTTAAATAGAGCCGCCATAATATGACGGCTCTACTTTAACTTGCGGACGCGCTACAGCACGCCCCTACAACTTTTAACTTTCAACTTTTAACTCTAAACTTTATTCGATGGTCAGCAGCACATCGCCTTCCATGACGGCATCGCGCTGTTTGACGCGGATGTTGGTGATCTTACCGGCCTTCGGAGCCTCGATGTTGTTTTCCATCTTCATGGCTTCGAGCAGGATGATGTGCTGACCGGCGGTCACGGTGTCACCCTCGCGAACCATCACGTCGAGGACGGTGCCCGGCAGCGGCGATTTCACCTGCATTCCGGCACCACCGGCGGCGGGAGCGGGAGCAGCAGCGGGTGCTGCGGCAGGAGCAGCGGCAGCGGCGGCCACGGGAGCGGCAGCTCTCGGAGCAGCGGCGGGGCGGGCGGGCTGTGCAGGGGCGGCGGGAACCTTTACACCCGTCATATCCAGCTCAACTTCGTAAGCCTTGCCGTTCACCTCAACCTGGGCCTTGTTATCAACGATTTCGACAATGTCAACAGAATACTCATTGCCGTTGATTTTGAATTTGTAATTTTTCATAATATTTATTTGATTTTCAATTATTTAATTATCACTAACAACTAATTACTAAAGACTATCCCCTATTCACTATCCCCTATAACCCGGATTCTGTTTGAAATTGAAGTGCTTCTGAGCCCAAGTGGAGTTTTCGGAATCATAGTTGAAGGTCAGCACTTCGCTTTCATAATCGTGGTTCGTGTAGAGGTAGAAGTAGAGGGCCATCGCAATGGCGACCGTCTCTTCGTCGCTGCCACCGATGTTGGCCTGGTGAAGGGCGGCGGTGATGGCAGCCAGTTCCTCATCCGTGGGATTGCCGTCCTTGGATGCGGGAGCAGCGGTTTTCACTTGCTCTTTCTTCTTTTCCTCTTTCGCCTCCTTCTTCATCTGTTCTTTCTTTGAGTAATGGGCAAAGATTTTCAGAACGAGGAAGATGATGAACAGAACGGTGAACACGATACCCATGGAAGTGAGTGCCATGGCGATGCCGTGCGGGTCGTTCTTGGCGAGCTTGTCAGCCTTGCTTTCGGACGAGATCACCTTGTTGTTGGAACCGGGAGTGAAGGTTTCCAAATACTTGCGGATGTCCTTGCCGGCTTTCTTGCCCACGACTGTATTTTCTTCGTCTTCCGTGACGATACCGTCCACCTCGCAACCGAAGGATTTGTCGGAGGAGCGCATGTCGGCGGGAAGTTCCATGATGTCGAGCAGGGTGCGGCCGTCGGAGCCGAGGAGGGCGATGTAGCTGCACTCTTCACCTTTGAAGCCGACGTGGAAGGTTCCGTAGGTGGGATCGCCGTCCAGGAAGAAGACGACGCTGCTGCGCTGCGGAATCAAAGTCTTGGGATCACCGCTGGGGATGTTGTAGCATTTTGACTTGAAGGTGTTCAGTGCGTCCTGACCGGCTTTCCCGCGCTTTTGCGCCGCCGCCAAACCGGTGGTATCGTTGGTCAGGTAGCAGCCCCCGATGTTCACGGAGTTGTAGGACGTGTTGAACACCTCGACCCACGGCACGTGACGGCTGTACTCGTCGGTGAAGTTCTCATCGTTCTTGATGAGCACCTCGTTCAGACGCAGGTCAACAATGGACTGAGCCTGAACGGCAAAAGCAGCCAGTGCGATGACGAGGGTGAGACATAAATATCTGAAATTTTTCATTGATGGTCAGTGTTTTAATTAGACTATAACGGGAGGTTGTCGTGTTTCTTGGCAGGATTGTCCAGACGTTTGGTGCGCAGGGACTCGAGGGCGCGGATGACGCGGAAACGGGTGTTGCGCGGTTCGATGACGTCGTCGATGTAACCGTACTTGGCGGCCACATACGGGTTGGCGAATGCCTGCGTGTATTCGGCCTCTTTCTCGTTGAGGTAGTCGGCTTTCTTGGCGGGATCTTCAATGCCCTTGACATCCTTGCTGTAGAGGATTTCGACAGCGCCCTTGCCGCCCATGACGGCGATTTCGGCGGTCGGCCAAGCGTAGTTGATGTCGCCGCGGAGGTGCTTGGAGCTCATCACGCAGTAGGCACCGCCGTAGTCCTTGCGGAGGATGACCGTAACTTTCGGAACGGTGGCTTCGCCGTAGGCGTAGAGCAGTTTGGCGCCGTGCAGGATGATGCCGCCGTACTCCTGACCCGTGCCGGGGAGGAAGCCGGGAACGTCAACCAGCGTGACCAGCGGGATGTTGAAGGCGTCGCAGAAGCGGACGAAGCGGGCACCCTTGCGGGAGGCGTTGATGTCGAGCACGCCGGCGAGCCAGTTGGGCTGGTTGGCCACGATGCCGACCGACATTCCGTTGAAGCGGGCGAAGCCGACCACGATGTTCTTGGCGTAGTTGGGCTGGACTTCGAGGAACTCGCCGTTATCCACGATGCTGCTGATGACGGTCTTGACGTCGTAGGGCTTGTTCGGGTTCTCGGGGATGAGCTGGTTGAGCACATCGTCGAGGCGGTTGATGGGGTCTTCGCAGCTGTAGCGCGGGGCCGTCTCCATGTTGTTGGAGGGGAGGAAGCTGAGCAGCTGGCGGATCATGGCGATACCGTCGTCCTCGTTCTCCACGGCGAAGGAGGCCACGCCCGACTTGGTGGAGTGGACGCTGGCGCCGCCGAGGTCTTCCACGGTGACGGTCTCACCCGTGACGGTCTTGACCACCTTGGGACCCGTGACGAACATATAGCTGGTGTTCTTGGTCATCATGATGAAGTCGGTGAGGGCCGGAGAATAGACGGCGCCGCCGGCGCAGGGGCCGAAGATGGCGGAGATTTGCGGAACCACACCGGAGGCGAGGATGTTGCGCTGGAAGATTTCGGCATAGCCGGCCAGGCTGTTGACACCCTCCTGGATACGGGCACCACCGGAATCGTTGAAGCCGATGACGGGCGCACCCATCTTCATGGCCTGGTCAAGCACCTTGCAGATCTTGTTGGCGACGGTCTCGGACAGGGAACCGCCGGAAACGGTGAAGTCTTGCGAATAGACGAAGACGAGGCGGCCGTCCACGGTACCGTAGCCGGTGATCACGCCGTCGGTGAGCGGAGTGTCCTTCTCCATGCCGAAGTTGTGGCAACGGTGGGTGGAGAACATGTCGAACTCTTCGAAACTGCCTTCATCCAAAAATTTGAGGATACGTTCCCTTGCGGTGTACTTGCCCTGGGCGTGCTGCTTTTCGATGCGCTTCTCGCCGCCGGCCATACGAGCTTTCTCACGGAGTTCCAAAAGCTCGTTGATTTTTTCTTGCATTGTCATGTGCTTCTATGTTTTTTATTGATAAATATTCTTTCTTCTTTTCGCTCCCGGAATTTTTGTATCTTGTTGAAACAACAACATTTCCCGAAATTGAAAATCGGCGGCAAATTTAAACATTTTTTGTAAAGAAAAAATAAGAAAAACGAAGTATTTTGGGGAAAGTTGATGTATTTTTGCCGCTCAATTTTTCATCCGATGAAAACCGAAGAGAAAGACCAGATTATTGCGCTGATGAAGCGGGAAGTGGTGCCCGCCATCGGCTGCACCGAACCCATTGCCGTGGCGCTGGCCGTGGCCAAGTCGAAAGAGGTTTTGGGCGGCGTGCCCAAGCAGATTGAAGTGGCTTTGAGCGCCAACATGCTCAAAAACGCCATGGGTGTCGGCATACCCGGCACCGGGATGGTGGGGCTCCCCATCGCCATCGCCCTGGGCGCCATCGCCGGCAAGTCGGAATACCGTCTGGAAGTGCTGAAGGACGTGGATTCCGAAACCGTGGAGTCCGCCAAGGAGTACATCCGCCAGCAGCGCATCCGCATCGTCCAGAAGAAAGACACCGAGGAGAAACTCTACATCGAGGTGACGAGCCACAACGGCGACGACCGCGCCACCGTCATCATCAGCGGCGAACACACCCATTTCCGCTATATCGCCAGGAACGGTGAAGTCCTCACCGACGACACCGGCACCGCGGCCAGCGATACCGCCTCCGGCGACATCCAGCTCACCATGCCGATGGTTTACGACTTCGCCACGACCACACCCGCCGGCGAACTGCATTTCATCCTTGAAGCCGCCGAGCTCAACAAGAAAGCCGCCGAAGTCTCCCTGCGCGGCGATTACGGCCACAAGCTTGGAAAGATGATCTTCCTTCAGCCGCACGAACAATTTTTCGGCAACGGCATCTATTCCAAGATATTGGCCTACACTTCCGCCGCCTGCGACGCCCGTATGGCGGGACTGAAAGTGCCCGTGATGAGCAATTCCGGCAGCGGCAACCAGGGCATCGCCGCCACGCTGCCCGTCTGGGTGTATGCGAAGGAACGCCTTAAAACCGAAGAGGAACTGATCCGCGCCCTCGCCCTGAGCCATCTCACCGTCATCTACATCAAGCAGAGCTTCGGCCGCCTCTCCCCGCTGTGCGGCTGCGTGGCGGCGACCACCGGCTCGGCGTGCGGTCTCACCTACCTCCTCGGCGGCAACTACGACCAAATCGTCTTCGCCATCAAGAACATGATCGCCAACATCACCGGCATGATCTGCGACGGCGCGAAGCCCAGCTGCTCC
>JAEEQA010000112.1 GCA_016285085.1 Bacteroidales bacterium | reverse complement strand
AGCGTGGAGGAGAAGGCGGCGATGCTGCTCTACTTGGTCACGAAAAACCATTCGTTCAGCGACGGCAACAAGCGCATCGCCGCCACGCTGTTCCTGTGGTTCCTCAACAACAACCGGATTCTCTACACCCCCGACGGCTCGAAACGCATTGCCGACGGCACCCTCGTCGCACTCACACTGATGATAGCCGAAAGCCGTCCCGAAGAGAAAGATGTGATGGTGAAGGTGGTGGTGAATCTGATCAGCAGGGAAACGGGAAACTGAAAATTGAAAATGGAGCTTCCGCCATCTCCTTGCGGTGCTGGCGGAATGGCGTAAGGATTTATGAAACACAAGGTTTTCACCCCGCGAAAAACGCGGGATTTTTTACAACCGTTCCAGCCAGTGCGAGAAGAAAACGTCGTTGACCGTGTATTCGGTACGGTGAAGGGTGGTTTCGGCATTCAATAGCCCCTTTTCACACAAGGAGTCAGCGAGACGTTGTGCGGAGGAAGGGGTGCCGATTTTATGTTTTCTCAAAAAATCGCCGGCTGTAATCTGTATGACCATGCCCTCTTTAGCGATAGCGGTGAGGAATCGCCACTGTTTTTCGGTCAACATCTGGCGATATTGGAGGTACACCGCCTCCCCTTGCTGTAGCAACTGGGCGCAGGCTTTTTTTACATCATCCAATCCGATAGCAGTGGCACCGTTGTCATAAATCGTATGACAAAGTTGCTGGGTGTAAAAGGTATGCCGGCGAGTCCATTCAAGTATTAAATCCACCGCATCAGGTTGGATGTCGCGATTTTTTTTATTGAAAATACTGATTATGAATGTTTTGTATTTCTCTATAGAGATTTTATCAAGGGTAAGGAAGGCGGTGCTGGAGTAAAACGGTTTGCGTGCGTTGGCAAAAATATCGGTCATAATATGTTTTTTACTGCCGCAAAAGATGAAGGTTATGTTTTTTGTCTGTTGTATATAGGTACGCAATAAAGCCTCCATATTCTGTTCCGGATATTCGCGAATTTGCTGAAACTCGTCAATAGCCATCACGATGGGTGTGTTTTGGCTGTCCAAAAACTCGAACAAGCCACGCAGGGTGTACTCTTTTTCGTGGGTGGTCTGGTAGGAGATTTGCAGTTGGGGCTCGCCCGTGATGGGGTCAAATGAAATTTGCGGACGAAGAGCTCTGATGAAAATCATAAGTTTGTCCAATATGGAACTTTTGGGACGAAAAGCCCGCATAGCCGCTTCCGCCATCATCTTGATGAAATCGTCCAAGCTTTGGGAGGCGAAAATATCCATATAGATGGTCTGGATATCGGGATGAGTGGCCGATAGTTCGTCAAACAGCCGCAGAATCAATCCAGTTTTGCCGATTCGTCTTTGGGAGATAAGGGTAGTATCGATGTGACCCGTGACGTTGCGAAGCAGCTGTTGGAGTTCTTCCTCACGGTCGCAGAACAGTTCCTTTGTTTCATACGATTTGATAATGAATGGGTTATCCATGATGGTTTGTTTTAAAGCGGTTGCAAAAATACACAATTTTCTTTAATTACGCAAAATGCGTAACGCAAAATGCGTAAAATCTCACACAATTGGATCTGGACAGACGTTGCGGCGTTGGCATTTCTCGCACTCGCTGCCACGCCACACCTTGTCAAACTCCTCGCTGGCAGCGGACACGAGGGCGGGGTCATCGGTGAGGATGCCGGCCTCGAAGTTGCGGCGGCGGGGCGACTTCATGCCCATGCCCGCGCCGGTGAGGTTGGCACTGCCCACGTAGCAGACCACCTGGTCGATGACGATGATTTTGAAGTGTACACGCGGGCAGAGGGCGCGTTCCAGCAGCTGGGCGAGGCGCGGGTAGCGGTCGAAGTCGGCGCGGAAGTTCGGTCCGGGCTCCTTGGCGTGGATGAGCCGCACCTCCACGCCTTTGCCGAGCAGTTCGGCCAGCACCCCGAGGAACGGCTTCTCGGCTTTCCCTTGAAGCACGTACAGGTCTTTGATGTCGGCGGTGCCGATCCACAGCGTCTTTTTGGCCTTCATGGCCATGTCAAGGACGGTGGAGTAATGGGCGGTGTCGGTGATGAGAGTGGTGGGCATGGGGAATGGAAAATTGAAAACTGAAAATTGAAAATGAAATGGAGGTGGTAGGGATGTAGGCAAAAAAGGAACAAGGTTTTCACCCCATGGGAAACGCGGTTTTTTCAGATCAGACTGGCGATGCCCTCGCGCAGGAGGTTGTCGTTGCCGGCGGTGGCTTTGTTGTGGTAGGGGAACTGTGCGGCCCGAACCTCTTTCCCGTACTTGAGGGCATAGTCCACCGTGTAGAGGGTGCCGCTTTTGGCGGGGCATTGGGCCACTACCACCATCTGGCTGAGGGCGGCTTGCAGACGGTTTCTCCTCACGAGTGTCTTCGGGGTGGCTTTCACGCCAAGGGGCTGCTCGCTGATGACCAGTCCCTGCTGGCGGAGGATGTGATCCTGCAGCTCCGTGTTCTCCACGGGGTGAACGATGTCCAGACCGGAGCCGACGATGGCGATGGTTTTCCCGTGGACGGCGAGGCAGCCTTGGTGGGCGGCGGTGTCGCAGCCCAGTGCCAAGCCCGACACGATCACATAGCCTTTCTGTGCGAACTCCACTGCGAGGTTGTAGGCTTTTGCGCAGCCAGCAGCATCGGCGGCCCGTGCCCCGATGAAGGCCACGCTCTTTTCAGCCTTCAGGAGTTCGAGGTTGCCCCTCATCCACAGCCTTTCGGGACAATCCTCGCCAATGGCCCGCAGCAAGGACGGGAACAGCTCGGAAGTTTTGTTGATTTCGATGATGGGATAGGGCATGGGGTGTGGTTAGTGTGAGGGCAAAAGGATATAAGGGTTTCAGTCAGCGGGAAACGTGAAGTTCAAGCAGGGTGGTGTAGTGGACGGTGTCGGTGATGAGGGTGGTGGGCAAACAATGATATTGAGAGATTTTGTTACAAATACCCCGACAAACTACATCTTTCCTAATTCGTCAAAACTAGAAAGAACAATGTCTTCAATATATCTATGATGGTCTTCTACCTCTTCATTCCACCAAATCTGTTGTGTGTCTGAAACCTTTCTCTTTTTTGCATTGACAACATCCATCATCAACTTCTGTTTCAAACTGTCATATTTAGCCTTGCCATAATAATCTGTTTTGGCCAATGGCGGATTATTACTAAGTTTAGAATTTTTTGAACTGCTTATCAAACACAAATTGCCAATATCATGTAAGTATTCCACTTCCATTTCTGGACCATTAAGAGGGTGTTGCGGGTAAAAATGTTCCACTGAGCTTCTTGAAGTAAACTCAAAATCAGCATACGCCTTTTTATTTTCTCTCCACAGACAATAATCTATGTAGTTGAAAACGAAGTAATCAATATGATCCTCAAAAGTCGGGAACTGTATTACACTCGGCTTTTGAATAATTAATTGATCTGGCTTGAAAATGGCTTTATAATAGAAGCCCTCATTTGATTTCTCATCTGCAAGGAATCGGCCAAACATGTAGGTCTTAGCCAAACCTTCAAGATAATCTCCCAAACCATCTCCGTCTTTGTGGTGATTGATGTAATTCAACACAGCGCACAACCAATGCTTGTAATTCTGGCTAGGTAATGAAACATGAAACATCGATTCAATCATGATTACTCTATGATTTTCCTCGTTGTCTCCAAATGTATTGTTGTAGCTGAAATTATCTTTTTGCTGCTTGGTCAAGGTCAACAGGTTCATCTTGCCATTGATAGTGTCATCCTTATAATCTCGCCTGATAACAAACTTGTCATACAAAAATCTCAGCTCCAACATTTTTAATACAAACATATCTGCAAAACCATCCTTCTGAAGATATTGATGGAAAGTCAGCAGAAGCCTTTTATCATCGAGCGGAACATCCTCTTCTGTGATAACTCGTAAGACTTGAAGCAAAAAACCTGGAAATTTCAGCACAGATTCAAACCTATCGCCCTCGTTCTCTTCTTCTTTTACCGAAACGGAGGTGTTTTGTTTCAAGACATCTTCGATGGAAAACAGCTCGTCTTTCGCGGTTTTTTGAATGTCTCTTGTCTCTTCAACAAGATTGTCAAGGCTGTTCCAATCAAAACTATTCCATTGTTGGCCAAAAATCCTGTTCCTTAATTCTTTTGTGAAGTTGAGCGGAACATATCTGTCCATATCTGCACATGCTTCCCAAATTTGTCCTATCAACCAACTTTTATGCGGATTCATTGACGATGAACGCATGATTAAAGCCTTTAGGATTTCATGTTTCTCCAATTGCTCACCTCGGCTGTTCATTATCTCAAAGTAATGATTCAAGTCCGTATCGGCAGGTAAGATGACCCTTGTAACCTTTACCTTATTGAAAAAGTAATCAAGAAACTCAGTAAAATTATCCTTTGGGACAATGCTTTCGATATTTCTACGCACACTATAGTACATGTTTTTGATGGCAACATCATCCAAATCCTCATCATTGGTATAGCTGTATAATGCCATCAAGGTTCGTGTCGAGCGTTCTCTAAATTCGTATGAGATATTCACACCTTTATACCAATCCACATCCACATCTCCAATTTCAATCTCATTACGCAAAGCACAGAGTATGATGTTTAATGTGGTAAGTCGCTGTTGCCCGTCAACAGTTTCATATGTGCCATCCTTTCTATCATAGACCACCAATGTGCCGATATAATAGTTTTTACCAAGCGCATGATAATCCCAGACATCTTGAATCAATTGACTCAAATGCGGCTCTTCCCATGCATAATTGCGCTGATACATAGGTATAAGATACTCGTCTTTACTTAGTAGCGACTGAACAGTCAACATTTCAGGTTTATCATTAGCTGCTCTCATGATTCTATGTATTTGTATTTATTGAGAATTTCGAACACTTCGGTCATTTTACCCTGCTGCTGTATCTCACTTTTCTTTATCGGTTCAACAACCCAATTCTGAATATCCAGGGGTGATATAGCCCTATGAAGCATTCTAAAGAAACTGCTGT
>JAEEQA010000111.1 GCA_016285085.1 Bacteroidales bacterium | reverse complement strand
GTGCCGAGGTAGGAGACGAGGCCGCCTTTTCCGACGATGACCTTGCGCATCTCTTCGTAGGTGTATTTGCCGCTGAAGCAGGCCTTGATGACCTGGTCCATCGGGAGGGTTCCGGAACGTTCGGGGGAGAAGGGACCTTCACCTTCGAGAGCCTGGTTCACGTCCACCACGCGGCCTTTGCGGTGTGCGCCGACGCTGATGCCGCCGCCCATGTGGGCCACGATCAGGTTCAGGTCTTCGTATTTCTTGCCGATGGATTTGGCATAGATGCGGGCGATGGCTTTCTGGTTCAGGGCGTGGAAGATGGAAAGGCGTTCAAAGTCCTTGTGCCCGGAGATGCGGGCGATGTCGTCCATCTCGTCCACGATGACGGGGTCGGCGATGTAGGCTTCCTTCAGCCCAATCATCTTGGCCACGCTGTCGGCGATGAGGCCGCCGAGGTTGCAGGCGTGCACGCCGTTGTAACCTTCCAGCAGGTGCTTCTTCATCAGGTCGTTGACGCGGTAAACGCCGGAGGTGAGCGGTTTGATGAGGCCGCCGCGGCCCATCACGATGGCGATTTCGTCCAAGTTGATATTCTGGTTCTTCAATTCCTCCAGGACGAAGTTCTTGCGGTAGTCGTACTGGTCGGCCAGAACGGCGAACTTCGACAGCTCCTCGGTGGAATGTTTGATGTTGGTGGTGAAAATGTTCTGTTCTCCTTCAAAGACGGCAATCTTCGTGGAAGTTGCCCCCGGGTTGATGGCAAGGATGTACTTTCTCATAAAATAAGTTTATGTTAGGGTTGATGATTATTTGCTTGCTGCGGGTGTCAGGTGGGTGGACACGGTTTGGGTTTCGCTGTAGCCGGTGCCGGCGTTGGTGCAGACGTAGGCGCGCACGAAATAGACGGTGTCAACCATGACGCTGGTATGGGTGTAGTCGAAGGTGGTGCTCTGGATGTTCTCCTCCACAGCGACGGTGATCACGTCGTCGGCTTTGTACATCGGTTCGTCGGTGAAGCTGAACAGGAAGCCCATCTCGTTGAAATACTTGCAGCCGCCGTTGTTGGTGACCGTGCCCTTGCAGCTAAACCATACGGTTTCGTCGTTCACTGGCATCGGAGTGACAGACAAGTCGATAGTGGCGGGTTCGAATTTGGCACATCCGCTGAGGCAGAGCACCACAAAACTCAAAATGAGGACGGATAAATACTTTTTCATTATAAAATTGGTTAGGTTTTTCCAAAAAAAATTACGAGTGCAAAAGTAATAAATTTTTTCTAATGAAAAGCTTGTTTGTGCGTATTTTAATTTTGGAATAAATTCCGACAAAAACAGGTTGCCCTTTGCGGATTGTTTTGTATCTTTGCCGCTGTTTTTCTAAAATGCGCACTATGGGATTTTTGTCTATTTTTTCCAAGGAGAAAAAGGAGGATTTGAATAACGGTCTGGAAAAGTCGAAGCAGAGTTTCTTTGCGAAGCTGGCCAAGACGGTGATGGGAAAGTCAAAGGTGGACGATGAGGTCCTCGACAATCTGGAGGAGGTGCTGGTCACGTCGGATGTGGGCGTGGAAACCACCCTGAAGATCATCAGCCGGATCGAGAGCCGCGTTTCCCGCGACAAATACCTGGGAACGGGCCAGCTGAACATGATTCTCCGTGAGGAGATCGGCGGCCTGCTGATGGAGAACAACACGCAGGATCTTGCCGATTTCGAAATCCCGCAGCTCGACCGTCCGTATGTGATGTTGGTGGTCGGGGTGAACGGTGCCGGCAAGACCACCACCATCGGCAAATTGGCTTACCAGTTCAAGCAGAAGGGGTATTCCGTGATGCTGGGTGCCGCCGACACCTTCCGCGCCGCTGCCATCGAGCAGCTGGAAACGTGGGCCGAGCGTGCCGGCGTGCCCATTGTGACCCAGAAGATGGGGGCGGATCCCGCCTCTGTTGCCTACGACACCGTGAAGTCGGCCATCTCCCAGAAGTGCGACATCGTCATTATCGACACGGCCGGACGTTTGCACAACAAGGCCAACCTGATGCGGGAACTCACCAAGATACGCAACGTCACCAGCAAGCTGCTGCCCGACACGCCCGACGAGGTGCTGCTGGTGCTCGACGGCTCCACCGGGCAGAATGCCGTGGAGCAGGCCCGCCAGTTCACCGCTGCCACGCAGGTGACGGCGCTGGCCATCACCAAACTCGACGGCACGGCCAAGGGCGGTGTGGTCATCGGCATCTCCGACCAGTTCAAGATTCCCGTCAAATACATAGGGGTAGGGGAGAAGATCAACCAGCTGCAGGTGTTCAACCGACGCGAGTTCGTGGACTCCTTCTTCCCGGAAACCGAATAAAGAAATAAAAGGTCTTATTTTACGCCGTCTGTGTTTCGCAGGGCGAACTCGCAGCCGCAGTACAGCTGGTTGTAGAAGCCGTTCTCTTTGAGAAGGGCGTTTCGGCGTTCCTGCAGGCCGCCCTTGCGCCAGTTGTTGTCCCAGAAGCGCAGTCCGGGGTACGCGGCGGCGGCTTCCAATCCCGTCGCATTGATTTGTTCGAGGTTTTTCCACCGGGAAGAGGCCAGGGTGGTGGCGAAAACGGGGAAGCCGAGCTCGTGCGCTTTCTGTGCCGCCGCCGCCATGCGGATGCGGAAGCACTGTAGGCACCGTTTCCCGCGCTCCGGCTCCTGTTCCAATCCCCGCACGCCCCGCAGCCACGCCGCATGGTCGTAGTCGCCGTCGATGATCGGCACGCCCAGCTTGGCGGCATACTTCGTGCACTCGTTCTTGCGGATAAGGTACTCCTCCTCCGGGAAGATGTTGGGGTTGAAGTAGTAGAGGGTGGGCTGCCATCCGTTGGCCAGCATCCATTCAAGGATGGCCGCCGAACAGGGGGCGCAGCAGCAGTGCAGAAGGACGGTGTTTTTTTCTTCCATTGTAAAAGAAAAGAGGCGGCGGTTCCTGCCCGCCACCTCCATTATAAATTATATTGTAAAAACCGAATGGAAATTAGTCGACGAATTCGTAGTCGGTCTGGATTTTCTCGTTGTGCGACATGGCACCGACACTCCAGTGGAGTTCCTCAATAGCCTGTGTGGGAACTTTGCCGTCTACCTTGTAGGTATAGGAATAATTGTAGTCAGGCATGCCATCTTGCTTGATCACCAGGGAGGCGGGGGCGTTCTTGGAAAATTCTAATTTGGAGATAAGCCCGTAGAAGGGGTTGTTGTATTCCGTGTAGGTGTATTGGTAAACTACTTTGTAGTTTTCGGAAACAGTTGTCTGTTCAATCACGTTTTTGCCGTCGTAAGTGAAGGAGACCGTATATTTGCTGTTCGCTTTGATGTTGCTGCTGGCAGAACTGACATACGTTTCTGCCTGGGCTCTGGCCACTTCGGGGGCGATGAAGCGGAAAGTGTTTTCGATAACGCGGGCAACCTGGGCTTTGTTGGCGTCAGTCCCTGCATACTCGACAGTGTAGCCGGAAACGAGGTTCTTCTCGTGCTGGAAGGTGCTGGTCATATAGAGTTCGCCATCGTAATATACCTTCATGTTGTCAATGAATTTGCCGTCGTAGGTCAGTTCCGTGCGGGCACCCTCGGAATAGACGGCGGTCAGCTGGTTCTTTTCGTAGGTGAAGGTGACGACATCGTCATCGCCGTAGTCAACCTTTGAAAGCAGTTTGCCGTTCCAAGTCCAAGTCTCGGCCAGTACTCTCTCCGGGGTCGGGTCGGTGAGGTTGGTTTCATAGATTTTGGAAATTTTCTTTTTCGGTTTGTAAACGCCGTCCTTGGTGCAGGATGCAAAAACAAGGGTCATAGCCACGAGCAACAGGGTGACGATGGAAAAATTGATTTTTTTCATAATGTTTTAATTTTTAGGTTGATAAATTATTCTGTTTTTTTCAAGGAAACGGCTGCAAATATACTCAGA
Organism: Bacteroidales bacterium; assembly: GCA_016285085.1. GTDB lineage: Bacteria > Bacteroidota > Bacteroidia > Bacteroidales > WCHB1-69 > UBA1756. Next base: position 1,159 of record JAEEQA010000111.1, on the reverse strand, counting down.
ATTTTGTTTGTAAAAATCTAAAAAAAAATTTTTTCACCTATTGATATTTGATGTACCTTTGCACTCTCAAATTTTAGGAAAATGAGTGATAGACTTCTTCGTGTTGCAGGCTCCCCGCACGTTCATGGTGACGAGTCTGTAAAAAAGATTATGTGGTCGGTGGTTATTGCGTTAATGCCGGCCTTTTTGGTGGCCGTTTTCTACTTCGGCCTTCCCGTCATCGTGCTGACGGCCGTGTCGGTTTTGAGCTGCGTGCTCTTCGAGTGGCTGATCCAGCGCTTCCTGATGAAGGAGAAAAGTTCCGTCGGTGACGGTTCCGCTGTCATCACGGGCCTTCTGCTTGCCTTCTGCGTTCCGCCGGATCTCCCGATCCCGCTCATCATCCTGGGCGCATTGGTGGCCATCGGCATTGCCAAGATGGCGTTCGGCGGCCTCGGCAAGAACATCTTCAATCCGGCGCTCACGGCGCGCGTGTTCCTGCTGATTTCCTTCCCGGTGCAGATGACCTCCTGGCCGAAAGCCACCCCGCTGTGGAGTTTCGGCGCCGACGTGGTCACCGGACCCACTCCGCTCGGCATCATCAAGGAGGGCGTGAAGAACGGCGGCACCGTCGAATCCCTGATGTCTTCCCCCGACATGCCCAACAACATCCAGATGCTGCTCGGACAGATGGGCGGCAGCTTCGGTGAGGTGAGCGCCATCGCCATCCTCATCGGTGCCATCTTCCTCCTTGTCCGTAAGGTCATCAGCTGGCACATCCCCGTCTCCTTCCTGTTGACGGCTTTCGTGTTCGCCGGCATCTTCTGGCTGGTGGACCCGACCCAGTACGCCAACCCGTTCTTCCATATCATCACCGGCGGTATGCTCCTCGGTGCCTGCTTCATGGCCACCGACATGGTCACCTCGCCCACCTCGCCGTGGGGCATGGTTGTCTTCGGTGTCGGCTGCGGCCTCCTCACGATGATCATCCGTATGTTCGGTGCCTATCCGGAGGGCGTCTCCTTCGCCATCCTGATCATGAACTCGGTCGTGCCGCTTATCGACAAGGCGTTCAAACCCAAAACTTTCGCAGGTAAATAGTTTTCCAAAAACGAATTGAAATGAGCAAGAAAGAATCCACATTAACCAATATGATATTGTCGCTGACACTGATTGCGGT